>JAICMD010000149.1 GCA_025929405.1 Mucilaginibacter sp.
CATTCAGTGGGATGTTTTTTCAAAGCATAATAAAAAGGTTGTTAAGCATAAAAACGTATTTATACAGCCCATTAACAACGAAGCCTTTATAAAAAGTATGGCCGGGAGCGCGGGTGTACTATCAGGCGGTGGCTTTGAAACACCTGCCGAAGCACTGTTTATGCAAAAGAAGCTATTGGTAATACCCATGAAGAACCAATATGAGCAGCAACTTAATGCCGCAACACTAAGGGAGATGGGCGTACCTGTTATAAAAAGCCTTAAACCCAAACATAACGATACAATACTCGACTGGCTAAATAACGGCAAACCGGTAAAAGTAAACTATCCTGACAGTACCCAGCAGATACTTGACCTGGTTTTTCAAAACTTAAAACAGGTACCTGATTGAGGCTCCTATTTAAGTATTACCCGTGTAGCACCAAAGCCAAATTTTTCTTTACGGGCGTCCATAAAGGTTTGCACTTTAGGATGCTTGCCTAATATTTTATGCAGCTCGTTTTTCAGGGTGCCATTACCAGTGCCGTGTATAAAGGTAATATCAGGCAGTTGATGCACAATGGCAGCATCCAGCGCTTTGTAGAAATGTGCCAGTTGCAGTTTAAATATTTCGACACTGCTTAAAAATTCGTGGTCATCGTGCAGCTTTTCAATATGCAGGTCAACCTCCTGTACGGGTTTATCAACGGTCACCTTTTCCTCTGCGGGTTTAAAAAAACTTTCTTTTATTTTTTGCGGATCAATAACCAGGTCGGGTTCATCCAGTTGTATCAGCCAACCGCTTTCATTTAGTTGTGGAAGCGGTTTTTTGGTTCCGGCAAAATCCTTTGCTTTAAACCGTACTTCTATTTTAAGCGAAGCCGGTAGCTTCACACCCTGTGTAGCATAAAACAATATATTTAGTATAAACTTTGGCCATAACTGCATATCAGCCAATTGCGCCGAATATATTTTGATGTTTGTACGAGCCGGTATTATGCCCACGTACTCGCCCTTATCTATTCCCTGCTTTTCGGCAATTAAGGTTGTTGGCAAGGTATAATCGGTAGTATTAATAAAATAAAAATGCACTACCGATGCTGCTTTGGCATCGGCAACTACACCCAGGTAAATACCTTTGGTTTTAAATTCGGCGGCAGGTATTTTTTGGTCGGCAACAACAGGGCCGTTATCAGATTTTGCCGACTGATAACCGTGCACAGTGGTAACTTTACTGGCAGGTACGGGTATTTCAAAATCGTCGTCGCCGGTTACGCCTATCATTTCATCGTCAATGATACGGGTAACAAAGCCCTCCATTTTTTCGTCAACAAAACGCACAAAATCGCCTAATTTATATTTCATAGTGAATATTTTACCGCCCGCAAATGTAGCTTATTGAAGCATAATTTATTTTATAAACTTATACCGGGGCTTATTGTTGTAATAGAAATACAAGTCAATGAATAATATACCGTCCGGTAAATTAAGCGGCAGCGAACTAAAGCGTGCCTTTACCCATAACCTTAACCGCATGTACTATGGCAAGTGCTACTTAAATGAACAAATGCCTGATTTGATTGAACGGGCATCCTTTAGGGCTTTAAAACTGGCCCTTACCGAAATACATCAGGACGCAAAGAACCAGATAGTGCGAATGAAAGAGATGTACGCACTGATAAATGAAAATCCAGCCGATGAAGCCGCCAACCCTATTAAATCCATTTTAAAAGATGAATTTTGCATGGCAGAGGCCGGGGAAATGGCTGTTTTAAACGACATAGATATTATACTATACGTTCAAATTTTAGAGCATATTAATATCACAGCTTACCGGTTAATGAAAATTATTGCCCCCACATGGAACAGGAAAGAAGTTGAACAATTGTTGACAGAATGCTTCGATGAATCAGTAGAGGGCGACTACCTTTTTGTACTTATTACACAAGAATATGTAGGCCAACCGCTATAAAAAATAAAAGCCACCCGAGTAAACGGATGGCTAATTATAGCTATTTAATACCCCTATTAAAATAACCTGTTGTAAAAGTATAAAATAATTTTAATGCTATCAATACCAAATTATACAAAATAAAAAAACCTACAAATAAGTAGGTTTTTTTATTTTATAGTTAATTTTAGGAATGCTGTAAAGCCTCGCTTACATTGTTTGAAGCGCTTTTAACGCCATTTTTGGCCATGTTAACATGGTCGTTAACGTGTGATTTAACCTCATCACTTAAATTACCGGCCTTGTTGGCCAGGTTATCATATTCGCCGGTAAACCTTGATTTTGCCTTGTCAATAGCGTTGGCTCCATAATCTTTAACACTGCTTGCTGCATTTTGTGCTTTGTCTTTTGCTGATGCCACCAGATCATTTACATAATCGGCAATATCGCTTCGTAACTCTTCGCCCGAATTTGGCGCTAACAGTAAACCCAAAGCAGCTCCGGCTGCTGCGCCAATTAAAAGCGCGGCTATAACTCTTGATTGATCTTTCATGGTACTTTTATTTATGTAGTTGTACAAAACAGTGCAACAACAATGCTAGTATTAGCTAAAATTATAAGTCTCAATGTAAAAGAAATGACAGAACCGATCAGTAAAATATTAATTCTCTTCTTCAACAAACTTGGTGGTAAGTACGCCAAAGCGGTTCAGAAAATCAACGCCTTCATCACTGGCAATACCTTTATATTCGGCGTAGGAGTGTTTAAAATACACCCTGGTTATGCCAGCCGAAAATATAAGGCGTGCGCAGGCAATGCAGGGCGATAATGTAGTGTATAGCGTAGCTCCTTGTGGATTAGCGCCATTTTTAACTGCATATAGTATGGCATTCTCCTCAGCATGAAGCGCAAGCGAACAACTGCCTTTCGAATCTCGTGCGCAGCCTGTTTCGGGCCATTCCTCATCGCAGTTATGGGTACCTTTGGGCGGCCCGTTATAGCCTATGGATATAATACGGGTATCCTTAGTTAACACCGCGCCAACATGGGCCTTAACACAATGCGACCGCTGCGCAAGGTCGGTAGCCAGGTTCATGAATATACTGTCGAAGGATGGTTTCATTGGATTATTGGGTCATTGAGTCATTGAGTCATTGGGTCATTTGGTCATTCAGTCATTGAGTCATTTTTTTACTTATTGCCAATGTATTTGATGTAAATGTTAAGTTTTAAGTGAATTGTTTCTAACTGTTGTAACAATATTTGATAAGTGTTATTATCAATAAGCTTTCTTGTGTTTGATTTTTTCAGAAAGCTTTTAGTTTCGATTATCGAACCGCGGCTAAAGTAACAGAAGTTTTTATTTTCTTTATAATGATACCTTCCAAATCCTTCAGCAATGTTAGCGCCTATTGAATCAGCAGACCGAACGATTTGTTTACCAACAGTATCTTGCGAAGTAATCCCAATCTAAAACTATCTCCCAAATTCTATCTGAAAAATCCTCTGATAGTTGATAGACTTCCAATTCTTCTATTCTATTACTCATATTAAAAGTTCAATGAAAAAATACCAAATGACCTAATGACTTAATACCCCATCTACGTGATCTAAATCAATCCCCTGTTTCCGTAACTCCACACTAACTTTCCATGCAAAGAATGCCAGGTAGGCAAAGCCAAGCAAAGGTACAATATATGAAAGGTGGATACCGCTGGTATCAGCTAAAATCCCCTGCACGGGCGGAATAATTGAGCCGCCTAATATCATCATAATTAAAAATGCCGAACCCTGGCTGGTGTATTTACCCAGGCCGGTTATAGCCAGCGCGAAAATTGATGGCCACATGATGGAGCAGCACAAACCACCGCTTATAAAAGCAAATGTTGCCAGCATGCCTGTTGTTAATAAGCCAATCAGCATAAACGTTACGCCCAACAAGCCAAATACTACCAGTGTACGCACCGGCTTTTGCTGACCAATAAAAAAGCAAATAATTAATACCACAATTGCAATGACATAAATTAAAAACTGGTTGATATCAAATCCGCTCAGGTATTTATTTACCAACAAAACAACTCCAAACGCTACAAATGGAATAATAATAGTAAGGATGTTTTTTGTTGATTTGGATAGGTTAAAGCTGCCAATAGCGCCCGCCCATCTGCCTATCATCAGGCTACCCCAATACAGCGATACAAATGGTGCAATGCCCGAATCTTTAAAACTGCCAAACGGCGTCGTTTTTAGCAACGCGCCCAAATTACTTTGAATGGTAACCTCGGTACCCACATAGGTAAAAATGGCTATCATCCCTAAAATTAGCTGCGGATATTGCATGGCCCCCCAACCTGCTGTACTTTTTTTAGCTGCGGATAATGAGCCTATCAGCGTAAATAAAATAATAGCTAATGCGGCATAAACAAAGTAAGGCTTGGCTACTCCCGTTGCCCGTGTAAGCGGATCGACAGCAAGGATAAGACAGAAAGCTATGAAGATGATAAACAATGGCAGGTTTGGTTTGGTACTTATTTCGATATCCTCATCGCTGGTTACTTTGGGGAGGTTTGACACGTAGAAAAATAATGCCACGGCTAAAAATAAGCCTGCCAGTATGTAATATAGTTTATTGATGGATGTAATATCCACATTGGTAGATGCAGCTACGCTTGAAGCAGTACCAAACAAAACAATGCTTACCACTACCGGGCCTAAAATACCACCGATATTATTTACACCGCCGGTAAAATTTAAACGGTTGGCACCGGTTTCGGGGGTGCCTATAGCGATAACAAAAGGGTTAGCCGCGGTTTGCTGTAATGAAAAGCCAATGGCTATAACAAAGAATGCCCCTAATATAAAACCAAATGAGCCGGAGTTAACCGCAGGCACCATGCATAAGGCGCCTATTGCTGATATAACCAAACCTATTACAATGCCATTTTTATAACCAAGCTTATTCAATATATCTGTGCGGCTGGCTTGCGATGCGAAGTATAATACTATCGACCCGATGAAATATCCCCCATAAAAGGTAAAATCAATTAACTGCGATTCGAACTGGGTAAGGCTGAAATGCGATTTGCAAAACGGAATAAACATACCGTTGGATGCCGCTAAAAATCCCCAAAAGAAAAAAACAGTGGCTAAAGTTAACAGGGCCGAGGTGTAATTTTTTGACTTGCTATTTGCTTGCATACCCGCGAGGTTATAATTTTAAGATACTAACATAAATGATTTTTCATTATAAGTTGCTATGTAATATGGAATTAATATTCACACAATATTAAGTTTATTTGTTTAAGAGATAAAAGTTGCATATTCGCATACCAAAACGAAACCTAAGGGCTATTTAATGATAGAAGCGGTAATTTCTGGAATTGGGATCGGACTTATTTTAACCTTTATTACAGGCCCGGTTTTTTTTGCCTTAATTAAAACCAGTATTGAGCGGGGCTTTCATGCGGGTGTTTTCCTGGCCCTGGGCGTGGTTTGCAGCGATGTGGTTTTTGTGGGCGGTATTCTTTTCGGCTCGCAACTAATTGATATAACCGAACATACCAAAACCATTGCCGGCGTTGTTGGCAGCATTATATTATTTACTATAGGCGTATACTACTTTTTTAAAAAGGTAAATATCAATTATAATAACGTGGCCCCTACTGGGCTAAAGCGCACCGGCTATTTTTTAAAGGGCTTTTTGATGTGCATTTTTAACCCTACCATACTTTTCCACTGGGTTACCGTTATTGGCACTGCCAGTACTATTTATCATCAGGGAGTGCATAACCGGTCGTTAAAAATTGCCATTATGTTTTTAACCATACTGATAGTACAATTTGGGCTGGATACTACAAAGGCTTTTTATGCTAACAAGCTGCGCGATAAAATATCAGTTAAACTGGTACACCGCTTAAATGAAGTGGCAGGTATTGCCCTTATTATAGCTTCGCTGATATTAATGGATAAGCTGGTAACGCATTTTGTGTTTTCGCCGCCTGCTTAGCAAGCTAAAAGCTAAAGGCAGAAAGCTAAAACAGGCATCATCTTTTCAAATTTTGACACTAAAACAAAAAAGGCGAAAGTAACCTTTCACCTTTATGCTTTGTGCTTTAAGCCTTAAGCTTACATATATGCCCTTTGGTTCTTTCCTTCCATCCAGTTTACAAAGGCGCGGTTTACTACCTTGTTGCCGCCCGGGGTTGGATAATCGCCGCTAAAGTACCAGTCGCCGGTATGGTCAGGGCAGGCTTTATGCAGGTTATCCAGCGTTTGGTAAAGCACTGCAACCTCACATTTTATATCTTTTGGGGTGATGATCTTAGCTATCCGGTCTGATATCTGCTGGTCTGTAAAAGGCTCGTAAATAGCTTTTACATAGTTTACAACTTTTTCCTTAGGCAGCTTGGCGCTATCCTTACATTTCTGGTAAACTTCCAGTATAATGTTCTCTTTGCCGGCTTCCTTTAACAAACTTATAGCAGCCTCAAATGCCACAAATTCGCCCATGCGCGACATATCAATGCCGTAACAATCAGGGTAACGAATCTGCGGAGCAGACGAAACCACAATAACCTTTTTAGGGCCAAGCCTGTCCAATATCTTTAATATGCTTTGTTTTAAGGTTGTACCGCGTACTATCGAATCATCAAGTACCACTAAAGTATCGGCACCGTTCTTAATTAAACCGTAGGTGGTATCATACACATGCGCTACCATTTCGGTACGGTCGGCATCCTGCGTAATAAAGGTACGCAGCTTAACATCCTTTATGGCAATCTTCTCTACCCTCGGGGCCATCCACAACAATTGTGTAAGCTCATCCTGGGTGTACTTACCTTCGTGGTTTAATATGGCTTCGCGCTGAAACTGACGGATGTATTTATGCACGCCCTCAACCATACCATAAAATGCCACCTCGGCAGTGTTTGGAATGTAGGAGAATACAGTATTTTTAACATCGTGGTTTACGGTTTCCAATATCTGCGGGCATAACAAACGTCCCAATTGTTTACGCTCGCGATAAATTGAAGCATCGCTGCCGCGCGAAAAGTAAATACGCTCAAACGAGCATGATTTTTTTTCGACCGGCTCGCTAAACATGGTTTCAGTTATTTTGCCGTTCTTTTTTACAATTAAGGCATAGCCGGGTTTTACTTCTTTAATATCTTCAATTGGTATATTAAAGGCAGTTTGTATAGCAGGGCGCTCGGATGCGGCTACTACTATCTCATCATTATAATAATAATAAGCTGGGCGTATGCCTACCGGATCGCGCATTATAAAGGCATCACCGTGGCCCAACATACCGGCAATGGTATAACCACCATCCCAGTTACGGGCCGATTTTTGGAGTATCTTAGCCACATCCATATCCTTGGCTATTAACTTGCTTATTTCGGCATTATCATTTAATCCTTCGCGTTTGTACTGATCAAACAGACCCTGTACCTCGGTATCAATAAAATGGCCCATTTTTTCCAGTACGGTAACAGTATCGGCTTTTTCTTTAGGGTGCTGACCTAGATCATATAACTGCTGCAGCAGTTCATCAACATTGGTCATGTTAAAGTTACCGGCAATAACCAGGTTTCGGGTCATCCAGTTGTTTTGCCGCAAAAACGGGTGGCAGCTTTCAATGCTGTTTTTGCCATGTGTACCATAACGCAAATGGCCCAATAACACTTCGCCGGTAAAGCTTACGTGCTCTTTGAGCCATTCGGTATCAGCCATTTTTTCGGGCGATTCCTTTTGTATATCGGCAAACTTCTTCTGTATATATTCAAAAATATCAGCCACCGCGTTTGACGCCATCGATCGGTGCCGGCTTATATAACGCTTGCCCGGCTCAACATCCAGTTTAATGGTTGCAACGCCCGCGCCATCCTGGCCCCGGTTGTGCTGTTTCTCCATTAAAAGGTAAAGTTTGTTTAAGCCGTACAGTGCCGTACCGTACTTTTGCTGATAATAAGAAAGTGGCTTTAGTAAGCGGATAAAGGCCACACCGCATTCATGTTTAATCTGATCGCTCATGATTGGGAATGAGCCGCAAAGTTATAAATTAAAGCTAAACTCTTGTTACAACATTTGTCATTAATTCGTATAAAATATTAACAACATTTTAACATATTGTTATTACGATAGATACACAAAAAAAGCCCCGATAAATCGGGGCTGTAATTATGGTCTATAGATTGTTTAGTGTGCTATTTTATAGTTTTTCGCCGTGCTGGCTGATATCCAAACCTATCTCCTCTTC
>JAICMD010000123.1 GCA_025929405.1 Mucilaginibacter sp.
TCGCCAAACAGTGCGCTAACAATTTCACAATTAAAAAATTACTACAAGCAATATACAACCGGCTTGTACATAAGTTATACCTTACCCCTTACCTGGGTAAATAGTTATAATAGTTTTAACTTAACTTATTCGCACGCTGTAACCAATAAAAACATTACCGACCTGCCTAATACCAGCGGCTTTGGTGCAAATTATTCCATGCGAAACACTTTCCCTTTAAATAGCAGAAAAACCACTTTTGCTGTATTAAATTTTACTTACGTACCTCCGGGCACCTCAGGTTTTTATCATTTAGGCAGTCGCACCAATGTTGAAATGGGCATGAGGTTTCAATCGCCCGGCAAAAAGCTGCAATACAATATCATACTTTCAGATATATTTAAGCAAAATGGCAGTAAATACGAGGTGCGTTACCCTAATACTATTCAGTATGGAAAAATATATAATGATTTGCGATATTTAAATGTTTCAGTTTCATATAACTTTGGTAACAACAAAGCAAAGGCCAGCACAAAGAGTATGGATAGCAGCATAAAAAGCCGTTCGTTATAAATCAGTAACAGCAATAAATTAAAAATGCAAAAATTAGCCAAAATGGAAGAACAGATAATGCAAGTTTTCTGGAACTTGAAAAAAGCTTTTATCAAAGAAGTAATACCTGAACTGCCCGACCCTAAACCCCATTATAATTCTACATCAACGATGATAAAGGTTTTGGAGGACAAAGGCTTTCTGGCGCATGAAGTTATCGGGAACATATTTCAATATTACCCGCTTATATCAAAAGAAGATTATCAAAAACATGCTATGAAAGATGTTGTGAGCCAATATTTTGATAACTCGTACGCTAATATGCTTGCATTTTTTGCCAAAGAACAAAAAATGAGCGAGGAAGAATTAAATGATATCATAAAACTGATTAAACAGGATAAGGATGGTAACCTATAGCTTAAATGTAGCCCTGATAATTGCTGTTAGCCTGCTGTTTTACAGAACGCTTTTGCAGAAAGAAACCTTCTTTAAGCTTAACCGTTTTATTTTACTGTGCTGCCTTGTTCTTTCATTTATTATTCCTCTGATACATGTTCCGGCAAGCTTTTCTTTCAGAAATGCTGCGACACCGGCAGTAAATACTATTGAGTATACCAAAGCAATTAATGATCAGGCTATTTCGCCGGTGCAGCCGGTTATTAGTTTGGCACCACCAGCCAGTACAATCGCCACCAAAACCCGGGTGCCTGATGCAATTTTATTTCAAACTGTGGTAGCCTGCACATTAAAATACCTTCCTTTTATTTATTGGGCGGGTGTTATTATAATGGGTTTAAACCTGCTTTTACAAATATTAGTATTAAAATATCAGCAATATAAGGGTCGTGTTGAAAAGGATGGGATATTCCGTATTGTAGAGGTAGCAGGCGACCGCGCGCCATGCTCATTTGCCAATTGCATATATATTAATCCCGAAAAGTACGACGAACATACCTATAACCAGATATTACAGCATGAAAAGATACATGTTTTACAGGGGCATAGTTTTGACCTTATGGTAACCGAAATCGTGCTGATATTCCAATGGTTTAATGTTTTTGCCTGGCTTTACCGTAAGGATATTGAAAGTAACCTGGAATACCTGACAGATTATTCGGTATTAAAGCAAAATGCGTTTGAAAAATCTGATTACCAGATGAGCCTTTTAAAGGTATCTGTGCCAAATTTTGCCACAAATATTACTACCAATTACAACCGGTCGTTTTTAAAAAAGCGCATATTGATGATGAACTCTAAAAGATCGGGTGTTAACGGGATGTGGAAGTATATGACGCTTGGTTTAGTAATGAGCATATTGGTATGCAATATCAATGAGCCATTGGCGGCAACAGTTGCTAAAGTTTTGCCTGTAACTTCAATTAAAAAACCAACCAATGAAAATACTTTGGCAACTGATGCTGAACAAACCCCTGCGTTGATGCCACAGCGTAAAAACAACGTTGATACTGCCATTAATACCCAACTGCCTGCAATTGCAACGAAAGTTAATGAGGATAATGATACAGCAAGTATGCTTAAATTTAAGAATACTCCCGGCAGGATAGCTACTACGTTTGAAGGTGGAAGATTTAAGTTGCCCTTCCCTGCTGAGCTTGAAAATGCAGATGCCACATACAGTAATGCCATTAGCAATTCGGGTTATTCCTCTTTAAGCCAAATCCAACTGGATTCATTAAAAACCGCTGGAGTTACAGCAGATTTTATTAACAATATATCGGCATTAGGCTATACTGATGTGCCTTATAAAATACTGTGTATATTAAAATTAACACGAGTTACGCCAACGTATATACAAAGTTTTTCAGACTTAGGCTACGGCAAATTGACACTATCACGGCTTATTATTTTTAAGTTTTCAAACATAGAGGCTAATTATATAAGAAGCCTGCAACATGTAGGGTTAACCATCCCCTTAGACCTCGTTACCATGGCTAAATTACGAAACCTTACACCTGAGTACATTCAAAGTTTAAATGATCTGGGCTATAAAAGTCTTCCTTTCAGTGAGATTTCTATGTGGCAGATGGAAGGAATCGATGCCGATTATATCAAAGGGTTTAACAAAATTGGTTTTAAAGATATCCCGGCATCATCACTGTCTTGGCTAAAAATCAGTAAAGTAACCCCTGAATTTGTTTCGGAGATGAAAAGCAAGGGAATTATTTATGATGATTTGAAAAAATATGCTTTTGCTAAAAGAACAAAATCGTAAATAAAGCAAAAAGCTGAGCAGTTATAGACTTGCTTCATTCCCTCAAAAATTAATATGTTTGGGGTAATGAACCAGCAACCTATCGCCCCAAATTCAGTAGCCCGCATACTTACTGCCAGCCTTATCGGCACTACCATTGAGTTTTTTGACTTTTATATATATGCCACTGCTGCCGTATTGGTGTTTCCTAAATTATTCTTTTCGGCGTCTGATCCAACTTCGGCAACGTTAGAGTCGCTGGCTACCTTTGCCCTGGCTTTTTTTGCGCGGCCGTTGGGTGCAGCCATATTCGGCCACTTTGGCGACCGGAAAGGGCGCAAAGCTACGCTTGTAGCTGCTTTAATGACTATGGGGCCATCAACCGTGGCTATTGGTTTATTGCCGGGCTATGCTACTATTGGTATTGCCGCCCCTGTATTGCTGGCGCTGTTCCGTTTTGGGCAAGGATTAGGTTTAGGCGGCGAGTGGGGCGGAGCCGTATTATTAGCTACCGAAAATGCCCCGCCACATAAAAAGGCCTGGTATGGTATGTTCCCGCAATTGGGCGCGCCGCTTGGGTTCTTATTATCAAGCAGTACGTTTTATATTTTAAGTAAGGTAATGAGCGATGCCGATTTTGTTAGCTACGGCTGGCGCATTCCGTTTTTAGCCAGTGCCTTACTGGTTTGGGTGGGATTGTATATCCGCCTAAAAATTGCTGAAACGCCCGAGTTTACCAAAGTAGTTAATAACGATGAATGCGCCAAAGTACCTGCCGCCGATGTTTTTGTGAAACATACCAAAGCCATTACTTTAGGTACCCTGGCTACCATCACCACCTTTTTAATATTTTATTTAATGACGGTGTTTACCCTAAGCTGGGGTACATCAAACCTGCATTATGCCAAAAGCAGTTTTTTGGTTATCCAAATGATATCGATGTTATTCTTCGGACTGGGCATACCGCTATCAGCCATCGTTGCCGATAAATATGGGCGCAACCAAATGCTAACGATGGCTACTATTTTAATTATGCTGTTTGGGTTAGTATTTGAACCTTTTTTTACCACCGGCAGTTTGTTTGTAACCGGCGTATTTTTATCCGTAGGGATGTTTTTAATGGGGCTAACTTATGGGCCAATAGGTACCGCGTTGGCAGGGATCTTCCCGGCAGCAGTGCGGTATACAGGATCATCATTAGCTTTTACACTGGCGGGAATATTAGGTGCATCGCTTACGCCGTATCTGGCAACCACATTGGCTAATCAATACGGGTTGGCTTATGTGGGGTATTATTTAACAGTTGCTGCTGCGCTATCATTACTGGCGCTTTTAGGTGCACGCAAAATGATGAAAGAGCAAGCTGAATAATAAATTGTACACCTCATTTTCTAAAAAATAATACGCAAATTTGTCGCTATAGCCTAAATAAAAATTTATTTCCTCATGAATATTATTATAAGAAGATCACTTCTGTTAGTTGCCTTTTTTGCTTTATCGGCAACCGCATTTGCACAAAACAAAACACACAAACAAACTACGGTGGCCAACCCGGTAAATTTAAGTTACCGCTTTATGCTGGACACCCCGTCGCGCCGCGAAGCTGCCGACCCTACCATGATAAATTTTAAGGGCGAGTATTATTTGTTCGCTTCAAAATCAGGCGGGTATTTCCATTCAAAGGATATGATCCATTGGGACCTGATCACCACTAATGATCTTCCGTTAGAAGATTATGCCCCTACCGCCGTAGTAATGAATGGTGCTATTTATTTTATGGCATCGCACGGGGCACCGGTAAAAATTTATAAAACAACCGATCCAAAATCGGGCAAATGGGAAGTTGCCAATGCCAATTTCCCTATCGGGATGATAGATCCTGACTTGTTTTTGGATGACGATGGCCGCCTTTATTTTTATTACGGGTGCTCAAATGTTAATCCGCTTTACGTGGTTGAACTGGATACCAAAACGCTTAACCCTATTGGCAAACCGGTAGCCACGTTAAATAGTCATATTGATATATATGGCTGGGAACGTAAAGGCGATTACAATACCAACCTGGTTGACCACCCGTGGATTGAAGGCTCATGGATGACCAAGCATAACGGCAAATATTACCTGCAATATGCCGGGCCGGGTACCGAGTTTAAAAGCTATAGCGATGGCTTATATGTAGCCGATCATCCGCTTGGTCCGTTTACTGTAGCAAAAAACAGCCCGGTATCCTACAAGCCAGAAGGCTTTGCTGCCAGTGCAGGCCATAGCGCAACCTTTAAAGATAATTATGGCAACTACTGGCATGTATCAACCATGACCATATCTAAAAAGCACATGTTTGAGCGTCGCCTGGGCATATTCCCAACCTTTTTTGATAAGGACGACGTAATGAGCGTTTATACCGGCTTTGGCGATTTCCCTTATAAAATCCCAACCAAAAAAATAAACAGTCCGCAGGAGTTGTTTCCGGGATGGATGCTGTTATCATATAAAAAACCGGTGCAGGCGTCATCAGAGTTAGCGGGGCATCCTAAAGAACTTGCTGTAAACGAAAATATCCGCACTTTCTGGAGCGCTAAAACCGGCGACAAAGGCGAGTGGATAAGCATCGATTTGCAGAAACCAAGCACCGTTAATGCCGTACAGATAAACTACTACGAAAACGATACCAAGCTGTTTGGCCGTATGCCCAATATTTACTACCAGTATTTATTAGAATATTCAACCGATAATAAAACCTGGAAAACCCTGGCCGATAAACGCAATAACAAAACCGATGTGCCGCATGATTATGTGGAACTTGCTACCCCTGTAAAAGCACGCTATATCAGGCTTACCAACTACAAAATGCCAAGTGGCACCTTTGCGCTGGCAGGTTTACGCGTATTTGGCAAGGCACCGGGTGCGGCCCCTGCCGTAGTAAACAACCTTGATATAAAACGCCAAACCGACCGCTGCATAGTAAACCTAACCTGGGCCAAACAGCCAGGTGTTACCGGCTTTAACATCCGTTATGGTACTGATAAAAATAAACTTTACCATACTTACCAGGTTTTGGGCGATGATAAACTTACCATCAGGAGTTTGAACGCCGAGCAGAAATATTATTTTACCATTGATACCTTCAACGAATCGGGTGTAACAAAAGGCACTAAGATTGTTGAGGTAAATTAATACGTAGCAACTGTACCAGTGTCCGCGTCCGCGCGAGCGCGGACACCGTGGTACAACCGTGGTACAGTTTGTCAGTGAAGTAATTGCTGTATCTCGCTTTACGCCAATTATTTATAGATGAAAAAATTAAATTTTGCGCTTTTTTAGCGCGGACACTCGTGGTACAGTTTCTACGCCGCTATCCCCTCCCAGTGCGCAGGCAACATGCCCTAATGTTCATTACAATCATAAAATAAAAGGAAGAGGATGATGTGCGATTCTCTCCCAACGGGAGGTGCAGGGAGGGGTTTAACTAAGTGTATAAACCCCTCCCTCAACATCACAGACAGCCGCACCCCTCCCCCGGGGAGGGAATTATATCGATCAATAAACTCGCCCTAACACTTGTCCCCAGCAAGACTTACGAAGTTTTAAAAACTTCGTAAGTCTTTAAATTTACAATGGCTGATAATACATGCACATTGTAATCATACAATAAAAGGAGGAGGAGGATGTGCGATTCCCTCCCAATAGGAGGGTGCAGGAGAGGTTAAACAAGACTTACGAAGTTTTTAAACTTCGTAAGTCTTGTTTAGTCTGTATTATATTACCAGGTTATACTACGCCCCTATCGCCATCCCAATGCAGGGGCAACATGCTCTAAAATGGCTGATAGTACATGCACATTGTAATCAACGCCCAACGTATTGGGTATGGTAAGCAATAAGGTATCAGCCTCTTGTATGGCTTCATCCTGAGCCAGCTCTTTTATCAGTTGATCAGGCTCGGCGGCATAACTCTTGCCAAATACCGCCCGTTTTTCAGGTTCAATATATCCAAAACTGTCTGTACCTTTACCCTGCTGACCAAAATAATACCTGTCCTGATCAGTTATGAGGGCAAATATCGACCGGCTTACCGAAATTCTTGGCTCGCGCTGATGCCCCACTTTTTTCCAGGCTTCTTTATATAATCTGATCTGTTCTGCCTGCTGGATATGGAAAGGTTTACCACTTTCGTCAAATTTTAAGGTCGAGCTTTGCAGGTACATACCGTTCTCGGCTGCCCAAACAGCAGTAGCGTTTGATCCGGCACCCCACCAGATACGCTCACGTAAACCCTCTGAATGTGGCTCCAAACGCAACAATCCCGGCGGGTTAGGAAACATAGGATATGGGTTAGGTTGTGCAAAGCCAACGCCTTTTAATTTATCTAAAAATTCAAGAGCCTTTTTGCGCCCCATATCAGCATCGGTTTCTCCATCGGTAAGCCCGTATCCAAAATATCTCCATCCTTCTATTACTTGCTCCGGCGAGCCACGGCTAATGCCCAATTGCAGTCTTCCGCCAGATATCAGGTCGGCAGCGCCTGCATCTTCCACCATATACAAAGGGTTTTCATACCGCATATCTATAACGCCGGTACCAATCTCAATTTTGCTGGTTTTAGCGCCGATGGCCGAAAGTAAGGGAAACGGAGATGCCAACTGACGCGCAAAATGGTGCACCCTAAAGTAGGCTCCATCAATGCCTATTTCTTCTGCAGCTACCGCCAGCTCAATGGATTGCAGCAACGTATCACTTGCTGTACGCGTTTGGTATGCAGGATGATCGGACCAATGACCGAATGATAAAAACCCTATTTTTTTCATAATAGCTAACTATTTCTCCATCAAATATAATATCGGTTGTAGCGAATGGGGAGGACCTGCCAGAATAAAACGTTCATCTGACAAAAGATTAGCGCAATTTTGATGCTACCAATATAAAAGCGGCAATAGCTATCCACATAATAAGCGGAACAAATAAAAAATATGACGTTAATTTTGCGCCGGGGGGACTTAAAATGCCGCTATAAATAACCGGCAAAACAACCGCTGCCACTATAGTTAACCAATATAGCATACTACGATTATTCATCGCCCGCTTACTAACATTGGCCGCTAAAAGCGCAGCAAATGGCGATAACACCCATCCTATGAAAAGTAACCGCAGAATAATGGATTTATTGTTTTGCCCTGCATAAAACACAAAAACCAATGAAGCTATTGCTCCAATTACAGCTATTATCAAGACTGCTTTGCGAAGAAGGTTATGTGTGGGAATTGTTTCCATGTGTTTTATACTATAAAGCTAAATAATTCACTTTGAAATACAAAGTGAATTTTTATTATAAAATTAAACATTTTAATATTGCCCTACGCCGTCAACAACTTATGTTCCTTTTTAAACTCCAGCGGCGTTTTATTGGTTAGCTTTTTAAAATACCGGTTAAAGTTAGATAGGTTATTAAACCCACTGTCATAACATACCTCATAAATGCTCATATCTTTTTCAAGCAGCAAGTTACAGGCGTGGGCCACCTTTACTTCCAATAAAAAGTCAGACAAGGTTTTCCGTGTTTTTGATTTAAAGTAGCGGCAAAAAGCCTTGGCGCTTAAGTTAGCAACTGAGGCTATCTCCGCAAGGGTAATTCTGCGTTGAAAATTATCTGATATGTATTGAAAAACGCTATTCAGCCGGTCGGCTTCCGATTTTTCTATTCCACCGGGATTATATAAAGTATTAATATATTCTTTCTCGTCCGAGAAACTTATTTTCTCCAGTATGCTCAACAGCGTAGTAATGCGCTGTAGTCCGCTGGCGTTTGATAGTTTGCCTATCAGTTCGCGCACCTTAAAGCGGGTATCGCCGGTAATTTTTATGCCTCGCTTGGCTTTTTCCAACAACGAGGCGATACTTTTCAGTTCAGGCGTATTAAAAAATTTATCCCCCAAAAAATCATGATGAAAATAAATAACCGTTACATCCAGCCTTAATTTTGACCCTTCGGCAAAATACTCCGGGTCGCAGCGCCACATGTGCGGCATGTCTGATCCTATTAAACACAGCTCATCACGCTCAAAACGATGCACATCATTGCCAATAAACCGCGTACCCCTGCCTTTATGAATGTATATCAATTCAATCTCCGGATGAAAGTGCCATTGATTATAAAACTTATCCACCTTTGAGATAGTGATGGATGATTCTGGCCGTAGCTGAACTTTTAATAAATGCGGCTTCATTATATAAAATTTACCTTTTAAGGGTTATTTAAACCAAATATAGGTTACTATAGTATCAATTGTTGCGAATTGGTTATAAATTATTTACACTTTTTTACAGGTATATTTGAAATACAAGGGCAACCCTGCCGTTAAACAGGTAGTGCCGATTAATAAACCAAAGTATTTAATTTTTTGTGGGTGAAGAGTGCCAATTGTCCTTAGGGAACAGGCGGAACTCAAGGAGATAAAATAAACGTTTTTGCCAATTATTAACCTTTTATAAACCACTTAAACTAAAAATTATGAAAATTTATTTGATCGGCCTGACGCTGCTTATCGGTTTTGTATTAACCCTGCACCTGGCCATGAACTCGCAGGTGGGCGCTATTGTAAAAAACCCAAGAATGGGCAATGCTATTTTTTGGGCCATTGGTGCCTGTACGGCTATTATTATTGGCCTTACCGATTGGGACCCTACCGTATTTACACGGTTAAAAGAAGTACCTATTTGGTTGCTTACTGCAGGTATAATGGGCGGCGCGCTGGTATTTGGCATAGCCTGGACCATGCCGCAGCTTGGCGCAGGGCGTGCCTTTGTATTGATGATAGCCGGGCAGGTAATTTCGGGGATGATATTCTCGCACTTTGGCTGGCTTGGTTCGCCGGTTGAGCCTATAACCTTATCAAAAATAGGCGGCGCAATATTATTGATAGCAGGCGCAGCTATAGTAACGTTTGCAAAATAAATAGTTAAAAATATACTATGGAAAACATGAATTTATATAACCGCAGGGATTTTGTACGACTTGCAGGTTTGGCA
>JAICMD010000233.1 GCA_025929405.1 Mucilaginibacter sp.
ATTTGTTGACGGTAATTTATAACCTAAATCGGCAATAATATTATTAAACTGACGATATGGGGCGCGTAACGTAGGTACCACACCTGCATACACCTGTGCATAACCATTTGGCTTTTGATCAGATGCATCGCCTGATAAAGTTATGGTAGTTTTATCAGATGGTTGATAAAGCAATTGACCATGGAAACCAAGATTATTAATATTATTAACCGCTTCCTGCTTGACTACATTATAGATATTGCCATCGCGCTGCGTACCTGAAAACGAGAAACGCGCAGCTAATTTATCAGTCAATGGACCGGTTACCGAAGCTTTAGCCTGTATATATCCCAAATTACCAAAACTGGTTTCAAAAGATACACCCGGAGTAAAGCTCGCCTTACGTGTGGTGATGTTAATGGCCCCTGACGCGGTATTTTTACCAAACAGCGTACCTTGTGGTCCGCGCAATACTTCCAGGT
Source organism: Mucilaginibacter sp. (assembly GCA_025929405.1). Classification (GTDB taxonomy): domain Bacteria; phylum Bacteroidota; class Bacteroidia; order Sphingobacteriales; family Sphingobacteriaceae; genus Mucilaginibacter. The sequence continues at coordinate 462 of JAICMD010000233.1, forward strand.
TTTCAATATCGATAAAATCAAGCGTAGCTGCTGCAGGGCGGGCGTAATATACACCATCAACATAAAAACCAACACCCGGATCCAAACCATCGTTAGTTAAACCAAATGGCGAACCAATACCACGGATATTAATACCTGTGTTACGCGGGTTTGAAGTATATAATTGTAATGATGGTACAAGTTCCTTTACACGGTTAACATTGAATGAACCTGTTTTATCAATTTGTGTACCACCTATTACCGATACAGCAATTGGCACATCCTGTAAAACCTCCTTACGACGTCTTGATACAACAACAATTTCGGTCAATTGGTCATCATTAACCAGTTCAAACTCGGTGGGTGCATTTTGGATGCTTAGTATCTGAAAATCCTGCGCTTTGAAACCAACAGAGCTTATCCGGATATAAAAAGGTGGTTCAATAGTGGGTTTTAACGAGAACTGACCTTTATCATCAGCAGTAACACCCATAGTGGTACCCCTGATAGTTACTGATGCAAACGGAACAGGTGCCCCCTTGCTGTCTTTAATGTTGCCCGTAATAATGTTTTGGGCAAAAGCTGCATTTGATAGCAGTAAAATAAATGCGAATAGTTTAGATAATGTAGTAAAATGTTTCATTGAACTCGATGTAAAAATAAAATTTATCAAATAATATATATAGTCTACAGAATAAGTAGACAAAAATAGTATTAAAATGTTTTACTCCAAATATTTTTTAATAAAAAAAGATTTTATATTAAAATGCTTGCTTTAAAGGTTGTTTTAGTAGTGCTGCCCTGATAGTTATCAAGGCAGCACTACTTTTTCAGGCGCTCTTTAAATATCTTGTGGCTAATGTTACTTCGGGGCTTACTTCTTCTTTACGCAGGGATGCGGTTTTGGGGTCCTCAATTAAATAATTATTTTTAAGTTCCCGTTCGGAGATTACTACACTAAAATCGGTAAACTTCAGGCCTTCTTCGTAAGGATATACGGTATATCCCCTTTTATTGGCATCATAGTCGCCTAATTCAAATATTTCGTCCTGATGTTTTCCTTTTATTCGCGCACCGCTCACCAGTTGGTAAGCATCGGTTATGGTTTGAAAGTTATTGTTCTTCATAGTACAATGCTGAATACAATAACTTTGCCAAAAAATTTTAAGAGAACCAATCAAACAATTCCATCTGCATTAATTGCTGTTTTGCCTCTTTTCTTAAATCTCTGATGATCTTCCCTTCGGCCATCTGAATAATCCGGTCTCCATAATTAAAGGCATCCTTTAAATTGTGGGTAATTAAAATGGTGGTCAGTTTAAATTCGGTGGTTAGCTTTTCGGCGGTACGCATTACCACTTCTGCCGAACGCGGGTCCAATGCTGCAGTGGGTTCATCAAGCAATAATATTTTGCAATTATCCATTACACTCATTAGCAAGGTTAGTGCCTGCCTTTGCCCGCCTGATAATGTGCCCATTGGTTGTTCTATCTTATTTTCAAGCCCCATGCCCAATGTGGCAATTGCTGTACGCACTCTTTGTTTAAACGCTTCGTTAACCCCAATGGTAAGCCCTTTTATACCCGTACGTATGGCTGCCAGGCGGAAATTGTCCAGTATACTTAATTCGGATGCGGTGCCGCTCATAGGGTTTTGAAAAACGCGGGCTATCCATTTACTACGATTGTAATCAGGTAATTTAGTAACATCATCACCATCAATATTTATGGTGCCTGATGTTGGCAGTACACTGCCTGCAATTAAGTTTAACAGTGTTGATTTGCCTGAGCCGTTTGAGCCTACAATTACTAAAAATTCTTCCGTAGTAATAAACAGATCAATGCCGTTTATGGCGTCAACCCGGTTAGCTTTGCCTCTGTTATAAACTTTATAAAGCGACTTAATATCTATCATACGTCGCAAATTTGCACCCCTTTTAAAGACGCAATTTTATCTTCTCTTTTAGGTACAAATTCCTGCCCTAGATAGCCCTTATAACCAGTAGCTAATATGGCCCGTATTATGGCCGGATAATTTAGTTCCTGTGTGTCATCAATTTCGGCGCGGCCAGGCACACCACCTGTATGGTAATGTGCAAAATATTGATGATTATTTTTGATGGTACGTATTACATCGCCCTCATCAATTTGCATGTGGTATATATCATATAGCAGTTTAAAATTGGGCGAATTGATACGCTTTACTAACTCAACGCCCCATGATGTACGGTCGCACTGGTAATCTTTATGGTCAAACCTGCTGTTTAGCAGTTCCATTACCATAACCACATTATGCTTTTCGGCAATAGCTATCAATGGTTTTAATCCTTCTATGCAATTGTTCCACCCCGTTTCGTCATCTATTCCCCGCCTGCTGCCGCTAAAACAAATCAGGTTAGTATAACCATTTGCAGCAACCTGCGGTATCATTTCAGAATAGTTTTTATAAAGCGTAGCATGATATTTTTTATCATTAAAACCATCTGTAAGATTTATTTCGGCACCATTGCACATAGAAGAATGTAAGCCATGTTTTTTTAATGTGGGCCAGCCCGTAGGGCCAACCAGATCAATAGCAGTTATGCCTATATTTTTTGCAGTTACACAAAGTTCATCAAGCGACATTTCTTTATAGCACCATGGGCAAACCGATTGATTTATATTTCCTTTAAGTTTTGTGTCGGTCATATCTTTTGCAGTAAATGAAGATAAAACACCTGCCGATACTACTGAGGCGCTGCCTGTAATGATATTTTTTATAGCCGATCTGCGGTTTTGTTTTGACGCCATTTAGGTTTTGATTGGTAAATTAAATATAAACAAAAAAGCAACATAGTTAAACTATGTTGCTTTCTAAAAAGTAAGTTTGATATAATTAAGCGGCTACATCCTGTAAGGCGGCTGCAGATTTTCTGCTTCTACCTTTCATATAAATATTTAAGCCTATAAATGCTACAATTAAAATTAATGGTATAACCAATGTAGCCTGCAAAACATTTTTGCCCGCAACTGTTTCGCTGCCTGCTTCTTTTTGAATTTTGTCATAATAATCACCCATAAAAATTGTGAAAATTGATACGGCGAACATACCTGCCCCTCCCATAAGGTTTAAGCCTAAGGCACCGGTTTCGGGTAGGTTAGTATTAACAAAGCCCAACATTGTTGGCCAGAAAAAACATACACCCATACCAAATATTATAGCAGCCAGGTATAGCATTGGCCCGGTTGTGGTAGTAAACAAGTACAATCCTAAAGCAGCTAAAATAGTTGACATCAACAATAATGCTTGCGGAGTGATCTTTTTAAGTACCGGTTTAGCAAACGCACGGCCCAATATCATAACACCAGTTGTGAGGGTTAATAATAACAAGGCATTATCTGAGACGTTTTTCAATAGTACATTTATCCATTGTCCGGTAAATAATTCAGTAGTAGCTGTACCGAACATACAGATGAACATAAATATAAACAGCGGAGCAAATACTGCTTTTACCATACCGCCATAACTAACACCTGCTGCCACACGCTCGGTAACAGGGAAATCAAGTTTAGCAAACAGGTAACCATAAATTATAGTAGGTATTAACATAGTGCCAACCTGTATTTGCCAGCCAAAACCTATCTTATTTAGTAATACAACAACCAGCGTACCTATAAATTGACCACTTGGAAACCATAAGTGAAAGTGATTAAGTTTAGTGGTCTTATTATCAGTAAACATACCTGCAACTAATGGGTTACATGCGGCTTCAACGGTACCGTTAGCAATACCAACAAACAGCGTTGATATAAAAAGCGTCCAGTAACCATTTGCAAAAACGGTTAACAAAATACCCGCAAAGTGGAAAAGGAAAGCAGCTACCAGGAGTTTTTTCATGCCGATAAGATCGACTACAAATGCTCCTATTACTATTGCTAATGGAAAACCCCAGAAAGCAGCAGCGGTAATTGATGCAAGTTGTGACTTGTCAAGGGCGAAATCAACGCCGAGTTTGTCAAGGATACCTGCCCTTATACCAAACGAAAGGCCGGTTACCATTAAGGCAAGACAACTTGCCGTAAATAGTTGTGAACGATTAATTGATTGCATTAACTTAGGTTTTAAAGTGAAAAAAATTGGTTTTTAAATATATAGCTTTTAATATATATGTGGTAAACAAATCTTTTCAACATCATAAAAATAATACACAGAAAAGAAAGGATATCGTGCAATTCTTCCCCTGGGGAAGGGATTAATAAAATATATACCCCTCCCTGCACCCTCCCGTTGGGATGAATCGCACTTGGCTCGCTTTTTTCAAATTAATAAGGGCAAAAAAAATCCCCTCCGCAAGAGGGGATTCTGTATTTATATTCCTAATACGTTTCGGTTAAGCACTTCATCGGCGCCCGTACCGGCAAAATCATCAAAGGTTTTTTCAGTTACGCGGATGATATGATCTTTGATAAAAATAGCGCCTTCCCTTGCACCATCTTCCGGGTGTTTAAGAGCGCACTCCCATTCCATTACTGCCCATCCTTTAAAGTCGTACTGAGCCATTTTGCTGAATATGCTCTTGAAATCAACCTGGCCATCGCCCAACGAACGGAAACGACCCGCACGCTCAACCCAGCCCTGGTAACCGCCATATACACCCTGACGACCGGTGGGGTTAAACTCGGCATCCTTAACATGGAACATTTTGATGCGTTCTTTATAGATGTCTATAAAATCCAAATAATCTAAACACTGCAATACAAAATGCGACGGATCATACAGTAAACAGGCACGTTTATGGTTGTTTACCTTATCTAAAAACATTTCGTAGCTTATACCATCGTGCAGGTCTTCGCCCGGGTGTATCTCGTAGCAAACATCAACACCGCTTTCATCAAAGGCATTTAATATGGGTTCCCAGCGTTTAGCCAGTTCGGTAAAACCGGTTTCTACTAACCCTGCAGGGCGTTGAGGCCATGGGTAAACCATTG
>JAICMD010000128.1 GCA_025929405.1 Mucilaginibacter sp.
AAATGCGTTGAACATAGGCAACTGGGCATCAATTGTGCTAACCGCTATTGCTACTTACTTTGTAGTACAATGGATGCTGCCAAACGATGCTATGCACTTAACCCGGGATCTGGATGCTAATGGCGCTATTAAAGAAGGTTCATTAGTGTTTACTAAGAATGGTGTTTTTGGGTCAATACTGGTAGGTTTAATAGTAGGTACCTTAATGTCAATCATTACCGAGTACTACACTGCAATGGGTAAACGCCCGGTGTTAAGCATTATCAAACAATCATCAACTGGCCACGCAACCAATATTATTGGTGGTTTGGCAATCGGTATGGAATCAACCGTATTGCCTATTTTGGTATTGGCTTCAGGTATATATGGTTCATACTATTTTGCAGGCTTATATGGTGTGGCTATTGCAGCCGCAGGTATGATGGCAACCACTGCTATGCAATTAGCTATTGACGCGTTTGGCCCTATTGCCGATAATGCGGGCGGTATTGCCGAGATGAGCCAGTTACCACCCGAGGTACGTCATCGTACAGATAACCTGGATGCTGTAGGTAATACTACTGCCGCAACGGGTAAAGGTTTTGCTATCGCTTCAGCAGCATTAACTTCATTGGCCTTATTTGCAGCTTTTGTGGGTGTTGCAGGTATTGAGCATATTGATATTTATAAGGCCAATGTATTAGCCGGTTTATTTGTGGGAGGGATGATACCTTTTATTTTCTCGGCATTGTGTATATCGGCAGTGGGCCGTGCAGCAATGGCGATGGTTGAAGAGGTTCGCCGCCAATTCCGCGAGATACCGGGGATTATGGAATACAAGGCACGTCCTGAATATGAAAAATGCGTGGAAATATCAACTAAAGCATCAATCCGCGAGATGGTTGCCCCTGGCTTAATTGCTTTAATCACGCCTGTTATTATTGGGTTTGCCTTTGGTCCCGAAGTATTGGGTGGTTTATTGGCCGGTGTTACTGTATCAGGTGTGTTAATGGGTATTTTCCAAAGCAACGCCGGTGGCGCATGGGATAATGCTAAAAAATCATTTGAAAAAGGTGTGGATATTAACGGTGAAATGCACTACAAAAAATCAGAACCGCATAAAGCCTCAGTGACAGGTGATACCGTTGGCGATCCGTTTAAAGATACTTCAGGCCCGTCAATGAATATATTAATTAAATTGATGTCTATCGTATCATTGGTAATTGCGCCTCACTTAAACCATGAAGTAAACAGCAATCAACGCATTCAAAACGAATTAAAACTACGGTCAATGCATACACAAACCATACACGTAGATAAAAAACTTTAGCAAAAAGGGGATACTTTTCAGTATCCCCTTTTTGTTGGTAAAAAAGAGGCAGCCTTTGGTATGCCTTTTTTTGTGGCATTTATTTTTAAAATTAAATAAGTAAGTTTGGGAGTGTTGATTAACTGATATTGAAATAATTTATGAAGCTTTTTATTAAAAAACCTCTTGCACATTTAATGGCCGCCTCTAAAGAGGGGGAGAAAACATTAAAACGTACGCTTGGTGTAGGGTCGCTTATTGCATTGGGTATTGGGGCTATTATAGGTGCGGGTATTTTTGTGCGTACGGCAGCGGCAGCCGGCCAGCATGCCGGGCCAGCAGTTACCATATCCTTCTTAATTGCGGCGGCGGGATGCGCGCTGGCGGGTTTATGTTATGCCGAGTTTGCCAGTATGATACCTATCGCCGGGTCAGCCTATACCTACTCGTACGCTACTATGGGCGAGTTTATTGCCTGGATAATTGGCTGGGATCTGGTGCTTGAGTATGCATTAGGTGCAGCTACCGTAGCCATTGGCTGGTCGCAATATTTTAATACTTTTCTCGATACATTTTTTCATACGCACATACCTTTCGCCTTATCACATTCACCTTTTGAGGTATCAACAACTACAACCGGTATATACGCGGCCGAATTAGGCACACACGGTATAATCAATTTACCTGCAGTGTTTATTTTATTACTGCTTACTTTATTGCTTATAAAAGGTACAGCAGAATCAGCAGCCGTAAATAATATAATAGTTATTGTTAAGGTAACTATTGTATTAATGATAATCGGTTTGGGCTGGAGTTTTATTAATCCGGCCTACCATACACCATACATGATACCTACTAATGCCGGCACCGTTAAAACTAATACAGGTATTGTTGATTATGCCGATACATTTAATCATGGTTGGCTGGGCGTTTTACGTGGCGCCAGCGTAGTGTTCTTTGCATTTATTGGTTTCGATGCGGTATCAACCGCTGCACAGGAAGCAAAAAATCCGCAGAAAGATATGCCAAAGGGTATATTAATATCATTAGTGTTTTGTACCATATTATACATCTTGTTCTCACACGTGTTAACGGGCCTGGTGCCATACAAAATGTTTTTGGTACAAGGTAAGGAGGCATCTGTTACCTATGCTATCCAAGCGGCTATGCATGGTTATGGCTGGCTGGCAAGTTTTGTAACCATAGCTATTTTAGGTGGTTTCTCATCAGTTATATTGGTAATGCTGCTTGGCCAAACGCGTGTATTTTATACCATGAGCGTTGATGGGTTAATATGGCCAATCTTTTCAAAATTACATACCCGGTTCCGCACCCCTTATAAATCACAATGGTTCTTCTTTGTTATGGTGTCTTTGTTCGCAGGCTTTATTCCTGATAGTATTGTGGGCGATATGGTGAGCATTGGTACCTTATTTGCTTTCGTGCTGGTATGTATAGGCATATTTATTTTACGCCGAACAGATCCTGATATTACCCGTCCGTTTAAAACGCCAATTTATTATATAGTTTGCCCGCTTGGCGCATTAATATGCTTATTTATGATGGCCAGCGAAGGGACGGATAACTGGCTGCGTTTATTTGTATGGATGGCAATTGGGTTTATTATATACTTTAGTTATAGTGTCAAACACTCGCATGTACGGCACGGTAATGCTGAAGGTGCCAACGATCCGCCCAACCCTAAGTTTGTTGAATAATATTGTAAAGGCGCACTGCTTTGCGTCTTCCTGATAAGCAAACAAAAAAGGTTCTGGCGTTTCAGAACCTTTTTTGTTTATATTGTTTACAGTAATTAAAGAAGAGACTATGCATCCATTCAATTTTAAAGAGATATTATCCGTCACCATGATCCTCTTTGCGATAATTGATATACTGGGCACTATCCCGGTAGTTATTCAGATGCGCCAGCGGACAGGCCATATTGAATCGGAAAAGACCAGTTTAGTAGTATTGGTACTAATGGTAGTTTTTTTATTGGCAGGTGACAAGTTGCTTGACATTATTGGCCTTGATGTAGCCTCATTCGCAATTGCAGGTTCACTGGTGATATTTATCATTGCTATGGAAATGATATTAGGTATTAACCTGTTTAAATCAGATGATATGACCGATACCGTATCTATAGTACCGCTGGCATTCCCGCTTATTGCCGGGGCTGGTACCATGACTACTTTATTATCCTTAAAATCGCAATACCAAACGCAAAATATTATGGTGGGTATTATAATAAATACCCTGTTTGTTTACCTGGTACTAAAAAATGTGCAATGGCTGGAAAGGTTGTTCGGCAAAACCGGTATTAATATTTTGCGCAAGGCTTTTGGGGTAATATTATTGGCAATAGCTATTAAACTATTCAGGACGAATACACATTTGTAGTTAGATGAAAAAGTCAAGAATCCAGGAAGTAAGACAATTATAAATCTTGTTTCTTGGCTCTTGATTCTTGGTTCTGCAAGATAAGCCTTGCCACAAACATCGTATCCGCTTTATGATCATAGCCCGTTAATGTTTTCTTTTCTTCCAGCTTCAAGCCTAATTCTTTTACCAGATATTCAATTACATCTTCATTTTCCGCCTTAAAGGCCGAGCAGGTAATGTATATCAATGGCTTGCAGGGTTTAAGGTATTTGATAACATTGGCGGCAATGGTTTTTTGTAGCTTTTGAAAGAACTCTATTTTCTGTGATTCAAACTGGGCGATCATTTCCGGAGTGCGTCCCCATGTGCCGCTTCCGCTGCAAGGTGCATCCAGTATTATGCCATCAAACTCGTAATCATGCAGGGTTTGGTCAACGTTCTGGGTAAGGTCCAGCACCTTTCGCTGATATTTCTTCAAACCGGCATTTTGAAAACGTTCATCAAGGTTAACTAAAATAGATTCGCGGATGTCTGATACTACCAATTTAATCGTCGGTTCATCCTCATAAAGTAATAAAGATTTACCGCCTGATGCTGCACAAGCGTCCCACCAGTTTTCCCACTTTTGCGGCTTAAAATAATTAACGGTTTGCTGCGATGAATAATCCTGCACCTCAAACCAGTGCTGAATAGGAAAAAGGTTTTCCAACCGTGTGCCGTTTGGTAAGGATAAGCATCCATTGCCTTCATCTTTAAAAACAACCTCGGCCTTTGCCAATACGGCCTTTACCAAATGGTCATATCCGTTATGTATGTGTATAAACAGATCGGGCTGTATAAAAAACGATTTTAAAAATGCTTCTTTATCAATATCTGCCGAAACCTGATCTATCCACGGGAAAACGTCATCCAGCTTAAAATCAGGATATACAGCTTCAATCATCGCCAGTTTTTCATCTATGGTAAAACTGATGCATGCTGCCCAATCAGGTTTAAAATGCTGTAAAAAGGAGTTAATCTGCGTATTGCATAAAAACTCAGCAATAAATAAGCGTTCGTCTGTTGGTAAATTGTAGAGTGCCTTACCCAGGCGAAAATAATTATACACCAACCTACCGGCAATGCGCCTGTCAGTTGACCCCATTTGTTTATTTTGGCGATAAAAACCGGGTAAAAATTTGCCTAAAGGCGTTTCAGCCGGGTATTCATCCAAAATGCGCTGAAACGTTTTAAGCTGGTTTATCGCCTTCATTTTACTTGCTTTAATGCAAAGTTACTGTACTTAAATACATTTACATGCGTATTTACCCAACCTAACCCAGGTTTTTTTTCAAAACGGAAGATATTATGCAAACCTGTAAATTCATTTTGATTCATATTTTTTAAATCATCATACATCGCTAATAATTTACCAAAATATAGCCCTTCGTCAAAGCCTTTAATGGCAAAAGCAGTAGGCTCAACATGGTAACTATTACGGTATTTATAAATAAAGTTTAGGGTTTCAGGAGCTTTATAATCTATATTTTCTGACGAGGTAATATGTGTTTTTAAGCGTTGCAAAAGTTCGGCTTTCAGGAAAGTGAAATCTTTCCAGCCGGGATGACCAAAAACAGTTATGGGATACTTTTTGGCTAACGAATCCAATGTGCGCAGGGTTACCATTAAAAAGGCCTGGTTGGTTGCCGGAATAACAAATATATTTTGCTCGGTTAATAATAGTTGTGGCTCTAACACTTTTAATTGCCCATGTATAACTGTAAGCTGATTAACTTTGATACGTTTTTTGCCTAAGCTATCAATAGCCTTTTTAAAAGGAACAATGTATTCGTTTTCCTCGCTATAGCCTGATTTGAGTATGAAAATCCTTTTGGGTTTTATAGCCGAGGTAATATAATCGGCAGCAGCAGCTACATGGCTTTCCAGCGGTGGGATAGCGGTAACCAGATTTTGATTTTTAAAAGTTGCAGGTGATGCTGATGCCAATGGCGATAATATTGGTTTACGCGCGCTGGTTAATACATCTGTAAAAGCTTTAAGATCTTCCGGGAAAACAGGCCCTACAATTAAATCGCTGGCTCTTATTTGCGGGTTATAAGCCAATGCATGTGCCTGCGATGGCAGATCCTTGGAATCATATACCTGCAGTTTGTAGTTATAGCCAAATGCCGTAAGCGAATCAAGCGCGAGCTTAAAACCCTGGTAATAATCAACCGCAATATTAGCTTTTGTTTGGGCTGCAGCGCTATAACCGGTTTTCAGATAATCCAGGTCAAACGGCAATATTAACGATATCAGCGAAACCTTTGGTTCAAGCTTAACCGGGGGCTTCGCTTCGGGTACTTTAACTACAGATTTTTCAACAGGTTTTGGTGCAGGTGCAACAGGCTGCAATTTGGGCGAACATGCACCCGCAAACAGTATAGTTGTTGCAAATATTAACCACCTATTCCCACTCAATGGTAGCCGGTGGTTTTGAGCTGATATCATACACTACCCGGTTAATTCCTTTTACGTTGTTGATAATCTCGTTGGATATTTTAGCCAGCAAGTCATACGGTAAATGGCACCAATCGGCGGTCATACCGTCTAATGATTCAACGGCGCGCAGGCAAATAACGTTCTCGTAAGTACGCTCATCGCCCATAACACCTACTGATTGCACCGGTAAAAATATTGCGCCGGCCTGCCAAACCTTATCATAAACACCACCACTGCGTAAATTGTTGATATAAATTGCATCAGCTTCCTGCAAAATGGCAACTTTCTCGGGCGTAACCTCACCCAATATCCTGATAGCCAAACCAGGACCCGGGAAAGGATGGCGGCCCAATATATTCGGATCGATATTTAATGCTTTACCTACTTTACGCACCTCGTCTTTAAATAAGGTATTTAACGGCTCAACAACCTTTAATTTCATAAAGTCGGGCAAACCGCCAACGTTATGGTGCGATTTTATAGTTGCTGATGGTCCTTTAACAGATACTGATTCGATTACATCTGGGTAGATGGTACCCTGGCCAAGCCATTTTACATCCTTAACCTCATGCGCGGCATCATCAAATACCTCAATAAACACACGGCCTATGGCTTTACGTTTTTTCTCAGGATCGGTTAATCCTGCCAAGGCATCATAAAAGCGCTGTTTGGCATCAATGCCTTTAATGTTAAGGCCCATGTGCTTGTACGAATCCAATACCGATTGGTACTCGTCCTTACGCAATAAACCGTTATCTACAAAAATACAATGCAGGTTTTTATCGATAGCATGGTGCAATAAAACTGCCGCAACCGATGAATCCACACCACCTGAAAGGCCCAGCACTACTTTGTCGTCGCCTAATTTTTCCTTTAAGGCAGCAATGGTAGTTTCAATGAACGAATCAGGCGTCCAGTCGCGGCTGCAGCCGCAGATATCCACCAAAAAGTTATGCAGCAATTGCTTGCCGTCAATACTATGGGTTACTTCCGGGTGAAACTGTATGCCGTAAGTTTGGGTGTCTTTTATATGATAAGCCGCTACCTTAACACTGTCGGTACTGGCAATAATTTCAAAATCCTCGCCAATGCGGGCAATAGTATCACCATGCGACATCCACACCTGCGAATTAAGCGGTATCATTCTGAATAACGGATTCTTGGTATCAATATACTGTAAGTTGGCGCGGCCATACTCGCGTGTGCTTGATGGTAGCACCTCGCCGCCGTTATGATGGGCCACATACTGCGCGCCATAGCAAACGCCCAAAATAGGCAGGTTTTTATGGTATTTGGCAAATTCAAATTGTGGCGCATCTTCCTGCCTTACCGAGTAGGGGCTTCCTGATAGGATAATGCCTTTTACGCTGCTGTCAACTTCGGTAAATTTATTGTACGGATGGATCTCACAGTAAATATTGAGCTCCCTGACACGGCGCGCTATTAATTGGGTAAACTGCGAGCCAAAGTCAAGAATGAGGATTTTTTCTTGCATGGGCAAAGATAGTTTTTTGGGCGGATTTTTTAAGTGGGAATTTATAGACTTACGAAGTTTTTAAAACTTCGTAAGTCTGAATGGTTAAGTATCTTTGACCATGTTAAAAAAAATAGCCTTTGCTTTGGTGTTGGCTTTTATATGTACAACTATCCGTGCCCAAACTCCCGACCAGGTTTACGACCAATACCTTGACTTTAACTTAGCGCGCTACCAAAATGAAAGTGCAAAAGCATTACTAATTGGCGAAAGTATATTGCCAAATGTTGCCAAACTGCCCGCAAAAAGTCAGATACTATACTATAACAGTTTAGCTAAACTATATGAAGATAGTTCGCAGCCTGATAAAGCCATAACCTATTATGAAATAGTTGCAGCCGCGCAACCTGATTATTATGTACCACACCGTGCGTTGGGCTATTTATATGCCGATAGGGCAAAAGAGCTTTATAAGCAAATACCAACAGGTAAAGCCGATGCCCCCGAGGCTTATAGGGCCATTGTTTTAAAAGCCCTGCCGCATTTAGAAAAGGCCCAGGCCTGCGACCCAAGTGATGAGACGCTCACCCTGATAAAGTTTTTATATACCAGTATTAAAGATACTGTAGGTTTAAACGCATTGCCTGATAGGCTAAAATTGCTTAGTGAAAACTGTATTACGGTTTTGAGCGAATAGCAAAATTATTAATAGCTATCTTTGATTAACTTAGCATACAAATGGCAGCAAAAAAAGAGATCCGTTGGGAACAAAGATTTTCTAATTACAGGAAAGCTTTAGGACAATTAGAAAAGTTTGTAGCGAAAGCCGACCTATCTGAGCTTGAACAACAAGGCTTAATTAAAGCATTTGAATATACTTATGAACTTGCCTGGAATACGCTAAAAGACTATTTGGAATACCAGGGCGTTTTAAACATGGCGGGATCAAGGGACGTTATACGCGAATCATTTAAAGCAAATTTAATAACTGATGGCGAAGAATGGATGAGTATGCTGGTTAGTCGTAATTTAACATCACATTCTTACAATGAAGATACAGCGGATGAAATTGCGCTGGCGGTAACGACCTCGTATTTCGATCTTTTTAAAAATTTAGAAGAAAAATTAGACAGTTTACGTTTAGGTAAACAGGAATAACTTAATAATGTACGGATTAACCGAAAATATAGTGAATAGAATAAGCCAGGTATTTCATGAGTTTCCTGAGATTGAATATGCTATACTATATGGTTCAAGAGCGAAAGGAAATTTTAAACCTTCGTCAGATATTGACATTACTTTACAAGGAAAAAGGCTTAATCTTAGTGTGCTTAATCGCATAGCATTAAAACTTGACGACTTATTATTACCTAATAAATTTGATCTTTCTATTTATAGCCATATAACAAATACTGATTTACTTGATCATATTGACAGGATTGGTAAGGTATTTTATAAAAATGATCTGCTGGTTTCCTGATTAGGTAAACACTACTTGTAAGCATTGCATCTAATCCGCCAATTTTCTTAATTTCGCACCTCATAGTAAATAATCATGGACTATCAATTTAAAGATATAGAGCAAAAGTGGCAGCAGTTTTGGGCAGATAATAATACGTTTAAAGCCGAAAATAACTCAACCAAACCCAAGTATTATGTGCTGGATATGTTCCCTTACCCATCAGGCGCAGGGTTACATGTGGGCCACCCGCTTGGCTACATTGCTTCTGATATTTTTGCACGTTATAAACGCTTAAAAGGTTTTAACGTGTTACATCCCATGGGCTATGACAGCTTTGGTTTACCTGCCGAGCAATAC
>JAICMD010000196.1 GCA_025929405.1 Mucilaginibacter sp.
GCAAACAAACCTTTAAATTAAGTTTAGCAAATAATAAAGCCTTGTTAACGGATACCACACGCAACTTAAACTTTTATAAAATTGAGGATAAAGAAATAGTAAATGAAGTACTGACCTTTAAACACTATTATGATACACGCTCATTTATGGAAGAAAGCCTCAAAAATAAAATAGCTATTGTTAATAATGAGTTTGGTAAGGCTACTGTGTTTAAAAACTTCAATCAAAAACCAATAAGCATTTAATCATGAGTTCAAATATTTCCGACTCAGCTTTATTACAAAAAGTTTATGAGATTGAACAATCGGCTAAAAATACTGCACGCATAGCTCAAAACAATTATGCACTGGGTTTATTACAACCGCTTATAAACGGCTATCCTTTGCTGCCATTTACCGGAGCTTCGCTTTGCCCCTTTTGCCTGGCTCATATAATAAATGACATTGTGATTAACAGGCGTAAAAACATTATAGAATTTGGAGCTGGGCTATCTACTATAATGATTGCGCGACTAATAAAAAAAAATAATCTTAACACAACAATATTGTCAATTGAAAATAATGAAGAATGGGCTATATCGCTAACTGAAATTATACAGTGCGAAGGAACCAATGATGTTGCGGAGGTAAAATATGTGCCTTTAACCGCCTGTAAATTAGCCGTTGATGGTAATGACTGGTATGATGTTAAAACTTTAAAGAAATATACAAAGGGCAAAAAGTATGATATGGCTATTATTGATGGCCCTACAGCCTGGCAGCCCGGCAAAGGTATGGCCAGATATCCGGCTGTACCCTTTATCAGTAATCAGTTGGCAGATGATTTTTCTATTTATCTGGATGATGCAATTAGAGCCGGCGAACAGAAAGTAATTAAAACCTGGGAAGAAGAATATGGCATTAAGTTTAATATCGCAGGTAAAACGCTGGCTTATTATTATGGAGGGACTTCCTTTTATACGGATTTATTTAATTATTAAGGAGACGCTTTTATGAATAAAAAAATAAAAGTATCAATGCCCCTTAATGTGGCCCATGATGAAATAGATTTATTTAAACCTTATTTATCGTATGATTACCCCGTACTTAAAGTTAAATACATAAAGAGCGCATTCATTACCAGTACCGGATTGGTATGTAAGTCTAACGGGGCGTTAGTGAAAGAATGTTGTCATTACAATTGGGATCAGCAACCTGCAGTATGCCAGTCAGAAGCGTTATGGCCTTATAAAGATGCACTGGAGAATCCTGAAAATTTACTGGTTTTTGATGATGATGAAACCTACCTTGTGGTTCACAATCGCTGGCAACACAATTATTACCATTGGTTAAACGAAGCTATGTATCGTTTATGGATGGTTAAGGATAAGGCTACTGAAATGATATTGTTGCTACCCTCTAAAGATACAATGTCAAAATTTGCACTTGATTCTTTACAGTTTTTCAGTTTAAAAAATATTATTCACATACCCACAGAAAAGAGTGCATTAGTACGAACATTATGTATGCCAGTTCAAAAACCATACATGGAAAATTATAATCCTGATGTATTGCTTGGGCTTAATAAATTGTACGTTAATAATATAGGCGCTAAAATCAACCAAGTTTTTAATGTAAATGAAAGGGTTTTTGTGAGCAGAAAAAACACGTCAAGAAGGCGGATTTTAAACGAAAATGAGGTGATTGAAAGGCTGAACAAATATAACTTTACCATTATTTACTGCGAGGATTATACTTTTTTTGAACAGGTATCACTTTTTTCAAAAGTAAAATATTTGATAAGTATACATGGAGCAGGGTTAACTAATATGCTGTTTATGCCACCAGGATCTACCGTACTTGAATTTCATAAGCGTAAAACCAATCCAATCCGTCATCAAAACTTATTATTCTGGTATATGGCAGATGCATTGGGGCACAAGTATTACCATCAGATTTGTGAGCCGATTGATATTAATGAACTCTTTTTTAAAGCAGATATTGTAGTGGACATAAATCTACTTAATAAAAATCTGGAGTTAATTTTCTCAAACTAAATTTAACCAAACTATATGAGCGAGATCACAAAATATTCAGGTACAAGTTTTCCATTTGGCAAAATGGAAACTATTAACTTTATTGAAGCCACATTTCCTGATAAAAACAGTAAAATTCTTGATGTAGGCCCGGGACGCGGTATATATAATGCATTGCTAAAACAAAAGGGATATAAATTTTTTGACGCTGTTGAAGTTTACTTACCCTACATAGAAGCATTTGAATTAAAAAAGATTTATGATAATGTTTTCCATTCAAATATTATAGGATTTGAATATGAACATTATAATATTGTTATTATGGGCGATGTGGTTGAACATTTACACGTTCAAGATGCGCAGCGCGTAGTAAAGTATGCGCAGGAACATAGCGATTTAGTTTTAATTGCAGTACCCTATTTAATGGAACAAAAAGGCAGCCAGTTAGATGGCAGCGGCGATCATAGACAACCCGACTTAACAAGAGAAATATTTTTAGAAAGATTTAGCGGATTTAAATTGCTTGTGGATAATTTTCAACTTGGGGTGTTTTATTCTAAACAGAAATAGTTATTGTCGCCTAATCTCATTAAAATAACCATCCTCCATTAATAATTTTGATATAGGCCCCGGAAAATGAATATGGCAGGGTAAGGTGTTAGTAATGTTACTCTTTATCCTGCCGTTTATAAAACTTATCTCATCGTTTAAACGCAATTTTTCGGAGTTATACATAACTGTTCTTTCCATTCCCGATTGCAGTTTATTTTTAAAAACGTTCATATCATCAAACTGTATTGCGGTATTAAAAAAAATATCGCAATTATAATCCAGTTTAATTGATTTATGTTCCTGTATAAATACATAGTTCCAGTAATATTGATTGCTCCATGTATAAGGCTCATCATAAGCTGTAGTAAATATTGGATAATCGCGATATATTTTTTTTAAATAACCGGCCTTACCAATAAACCCACCACTGTTTAGGTATTTAAAATGGCTTGTGCTTTGTGGGTATATGCTTTCAAAACCCCGGTAGGGCCAGCAATTTATTTCTGCCGAAAATACCAGAGGCGAATTAAAACTATCAAACTTGGTTAATATTTCTTTTTCGTTTGCTAAAAATGCAGCGTCTGTTGCATCGGTAAAAAATATAATTGCATTATCAGGTACCGTTTTTAGGTATTCTTCTACCAAAGCATCTTTAAGCCTGTTGGAGAAAAAGACATCATCATATTCCAAAACTAAAGAATCAAGTTTATGGTATTCGCATGATGGCTTTAGGTAGTTAATAAAGCCCTGGTTATTTAGGTCAGATGCAACAGTTAGTACTTGCATGGCAAAGCCGATATAATAAATGATATATAATAAGGTTGTTATAACTATACAAACAGCTCAAAAAGATAAGAAAATTATTTTAAATAATACTTTGAAATACAAAGTACTTTTTACAATTTTGAATTATATTTTATATAACTAGTAGTAAGACACATGCACAGTGCGAACACATTAAGGAAATTAAACTAAAAGAACATGGATAATCACGTCACCACCCTGTATTTCAAATCAAAAACAATTTCGCTGGTATTGTTGGCGGCTACTGCGCTTATTTGCTCACGTTTGCTTTTCGTTTTATTCAATGATCCTGAAGGCCCAAACCTGCTGATAGTTATTGTGCTGGCTTTGGTGGTATATGCTGTATCAGCGGCGGTCTATCTGTTTGTCCCCGCCAAAATTGGGGGTATCGCAAGGCTTTTGGTAGTAGTAGCTATTCAGCTATTATCAATAATTGTAATTTACTTATGTATGAGATGATCTTAATTTCGGTAATTAAAAAGTTTCAAATTCAGAATATTTGAAACTTTTGTTTGCTGTAGTTTTCAACTACAGACATATTTGAAGTTTATAAACTTCGGACAGCAGTTTTAAGCACCGTCGCAAACGAGCGCAAGAATGTAAGCGTAATGTATATTTTACTTATACCACCCTCCAAACATCAATAAACACGTGCTTTGGCTTGCGTGTACCGGTAGCAATAAATACAGATTGCATTAGCCAGGCGAGTTGCGGGTTGCCAGTTTCAAATACGGGTATGGAACGGAAATAGTATGCCGAAGCATCCACTTCTTCGCCCTTCGCAAGTCGCTGCATTACTTCCGGCCGGCCGTGTCGCAGACCGGTATCCGTCAGCGTTATCAGGTCGCCGTCATCTGTTTCCAGCATATACCGGGCGTCAATCTCCACCACACCATCAGCTCGAAGAAGCTGCCAGTCGTATCCTCCAGGTACTATTTTACCCTTTATATTTGGCCCTTCAAAAGTTCCGCCTGTTATCGGCACTACCTTACGGATACCTTTAGCCGTTTTCCCCGGTTCATGTATGCCGCCGGTTACATCTACGCTAATACGAAAACAAAATTCAAGTCCGGGCTGCTCCATAGTTTATTGTTTCTGATTTAATGATTCTATCTCAAATCCTGCTATCTTCTTGTACCGTGCTGATATCGCTTCCAATTCTTCGCGCGAGATAACATCATGCAAATTATCAAAACCATCCGGTGCACGGTCTTCTACTATCTGCATTACCTCTTCGGGGCCCATTTTGCGGTTTTGCAGTACAATGCTGGTGGTAGCTAACCGCCTAACTGCCTCATACTCTTTTAAAGCGGCTTCAATATCATCATAGCGCTGAAGGTACTCCGTTAAATAATCTGCATCCAGTATGGCCTGCGAGGCTCCGTTTGAACCTATGGGATACATGGGATGGGCCGCATCGCCCAGCAAAGTAATCCTGCCGAACGACCATTGCGGCAACGGATCGCGGTCAGACATCGGAAACTCATAAATAGCTTCGGAATTATTAATCAGCGATGGTATATCTAACCACGAAAACTCCCAGGAGTTAAAATGCTTCAGCAACTTCTCTTTATCCGCCCTGCGGTTCCAATCGCGCACTATCATGTTTTCCTCTTCGCCTACTTGCAAATCAGCTATCCAATTAATAAGCTGCATGCCATTTGTATCCGGCTGTGTTATGGGGTAAGCTACAAATTTTTTGCTGCGGCTGCCCGCCATAATCATTGATGAGCCGGAAAGAAAAGGCTTTGCTACAGTAGTCCCCCGGTGCAGGATTATGCCTGAAAATTTGGGGATCCCTTCAACGGGATAAAACTGTTTGCGCACTATTGAATGAATACCATCGGCACCTATCAGGGCATCGCCCTTAACAGTTAGCTGGCTGTCGTTTCTCTTGTCAATAAAAATAGCGGACACCCCATCGCCTTTGTTTTCACAGGATAGCAAATGATGTCCCGTAAAAATCCTTTCGGTACCAATTATATCCTTTACTTTTTGCAGCAACAGCATTTGAAACGTACCCCGGTGCACCGAAAACTGCGGCCAGTGATACCCGGCAAACATACCGCGTGGTTCGCCCCATATTTCCTGCCCGAACCTGTTAAAATAAATTAGCTCGCGTGTGGCAATAGCCACCTCGGATAAGGCTTCCTGCAAACCCAAATTGGTAAGCACACGCACAGCGTGAGGCAAAAGGTTAATACCTACACCAAGTGGCTTAATCTCCGTTGTTGATTCATATACTGCTACGTCAAAACCGGCTTTATGCAAACTCAATGCAGTAGTTAATCCGCCAATGCCTCCGCCTGCAATCAGTATTTTCTTACCCTTCATACCCGAAAAATAGTGTTATTTACTGTTTAACAATTTCAGGTTAGCAGTGGCACTTATGTATGAGGATGCATTTTCAACAGGCCCGCTGGTATATTGAGGATAGCTTGGATAAGAACAAAGCAAATATCCCTTAACGTTTTTATCAGTGCCGATATGTCCTTTTTCATCCACAGCCAGGGTCTTGGCCGGGGCCTGCTTTTTCTCAACCCATGATACCAGTTGATCTATGTTATCATCAGCATTTGGAGAAGGAATATTTTTTGCCCGTATCGGTTTTCCCTCGCCGGTAATACTATATCCTTTACCATTTAAACCATGTCCACCGTGAGGTACTACAAATAATCGTGCAAATTCATCCACTTTTTGTCGTCCCATCTTATCTATCAAAGCCTGATAATAATCCAACTGCGCACCATCTGAAGCCAGATTATCCATCAAACCAATGGTGATGATAATTTTTCCGCCCCGTTTATAAAATGCAGAAAGGTCGGGGTTGGTTGCGTCAAGCCAATAGGATATCTCCTGCCTGCGCTTGGTCCATTGCCCATCTTCTACATAATCCAATGAATTTGCTTTAAGGTCCTGCATCAAAAATCCGGTAGTACCTAAAATACCCAGATGACTAAATAGGCGAGCATTATCCGCCGCTCCTTCCTGTCCTTTAAAACGTGTATTGGCAATAACCCCAAAATCGGCCGGTGATATATTTGGCAGCCACATCCCAAACGATTTAACACCATTTGCCAAAGGTGTTTTCCAGGTGTAAGGACTATAAAGAAACTCCAATGTTTTTATTTGACCATCGGTAAGCTTGGCATTTCTTGATGTA
>JAICMD010000299.1 GCA_025929405.1 Mucilaginibacter sp.
CAATTTGGGTTTGGCAGATTTTGGAGCAGTGATTAGTGATTGGTGATTAGTGATTAGTATTATTTAGGCAGAATTATGTATCGAAACGGTGACAGAGTGGCAGAGGTTGGTGATTAGTGATTGGTTAATTAGTGATTAGACACAAAGTCTAAAAACCAAAAGCCCCATCCAACATTGTCGGGACGGGACTTTAATATTTAATTTCCTTTATTCACGCGTTGCAGGTCAATTTTAAATACTTCTTTTCCCATACGGCCAGATAATATTTTCCTTTCAGGATCCGATCTGGTGGGTAATATCGTAGCAAACAAAGTATCATGTTGGTTGCGTGGGTACCGCCATGTTGCTACAAGTTGTTCAGTTGCTTCATTGTATTTATAACTGCCAATTAAGCGTCTGCGGTAACTATTATACTCAAATACAAAATCGCCGTTATCAATAAAAACTTTGGTTAATATGCTGTCGCGACAAGGCTGCACAGTTTGCAGCGTATCATTTACAATCAGCTTCTTCACCTCATATTTCCCATTTATTTCGGGATATTTTTTGGGGAACTTATATATTGAAATAAAAAATACAGGGATAAGTATTGCCGACGTGCGGATAAGATTCTTGTCCAAATTTTTAAAGTTTAATGCTGGCAAACTGCTCTTTGCTTTGAAAAAAAATTCGGTCAATCTATCATATTCGGTTAACAGTAAAAATATCGTGCCAATAGTAAGTACTGTTGCATAAACATTTACACTTAAGCTTATCCAGTAATACCAATTAAGCAGTAAAATACTAAACATCATGGGTAACAATACAAATACCCCTACCAACCAGGTTCGCCTAAATAATAATAATATGGCACCAAATGCCTGTATCCCAGCAATAATGAGTGTGTACGAATAAAACTTGCCAAAAAAAGCCCATAACAAATCATCCGCACCCAATTCGCTAAACGGATTATCTAATTTTCCTAACGGGATCACAAACTGCAGGTGAAACACTTTTTGCAATGCAAAACTGATCATGTCTATAGCCAGGAAAAACCGTAGCACGCCATGCCAAAAGGCAAAAAAATCATCCTGGTTAGCTGTCTCATTATCAGCTTTTCGTTTTTTAGCAGTGTAAATTATCGTTGCCAATACTGCCAGCAGTATTAAAGTTAGTTGCACTTTAAAGGAAAGTAATCCGATAAGGTATTTTAAACCCATACGGAAGAGGACGCAACCGGCGGTTAATGCAGCAAGTGTGCAACAAACAATGTTTTGAAGTTTAGATCTATGTGTCATAAAAATTGGTTTTTATAACACAATATTATCCCAATTAATGCCGGCCATCGTTCGGTTTTATCCATCCAAACATGTTTACCTGTTAATTATTTAAAGCGGCAGCAATGTTTGCATGGTATCGCTGCATAAACTGGCTGGGCGATAACCCGGTTTCTTTTTTAAAGGATGTGTTAAAGGTAGTTTTTGAGTTAAACCCTGCGCTGTAAGCAATGCCCAGAATGTTAAAGTGCCTGTGTTTTTCTGACAGCATTAATTGCTTTGCTTCTGCCACGCGATAGGCATTTATATACTGGAAGAAATTTTTACCAAATCCTTCGTTAAGCAAATAAGAAAGATCATGGGATGATATATTCATTTCGGCAGCTAACTGCGGCAGGCCCAATTCATTATCCAAATAAGGCTTTTCTGTTTCCATTAATACCGTTAGTTCTTCTTTAAGCTTGAATAAATGATCAGCACTAAACCTAAGTTTTGTTGTTACTATTCGTTCTTCTTTAATTACCTGATCTATTTCGGTAAGTTCATCCATTGCATAAGGATATATTTCCTTTTGGGCCAGCATAAAATAACAGATACACAGTACACCTGCAACGTACCCAATTGTGCTAAAGTTTTCTATAATTCGCGCTTTAAAAAACAGCGTGTTAAACCATAGCAATATCATAAAAGCTATGCCTAACAATAAAAACCGTAGCCACCGTAAACTAACCGATCCTGTACTTGAAGCAATCAATTGTATATTTTTTTGATGCTCATTCAACTTCCTATATGCCAACACCCAATAAACCACCAATTGTATTTTTATAAGTAATGGCAGCAAAACGGGTATTGCTTTGCTAACCATAACCGGTAACGTAATGCCAATAAATTTATAATGAGTGGTAATTATTACGTTAGGGCCTAAGTATAAAAAAAACAATGCAAGCGGTATAAAATGCAGATATTCTTTATTTCTGAATGTTTTATCTGGCGATGTATAATGCAGTACACTTAAATATAGTGCCGGTGCCATTACAAAACGTGATAGCTCATTAAAAGCGATTAACCGGGTATAACTCCCTTCGGCTCCCAGTGTATAGATAATTAAGTTTAATAACATACACCCTACCGAAAATAAAAACAGCCCGAACCATTTATTGGCAACAATATTAATTTTAAGTGGGTTTAAAATCGCAATAAATGAAAGCATAAAAAAGCTAACACAGGTAATATTATAAAGCAGGATATAGGTTGCCATTTGATGAAGTTACAGATAACATTACAAAACAAAAAAGCCCCGCTCAAACAAGCGGGGCTTTTTAATATGCTAAAGTCGGAATTAATTATTCGCCTTTTTCTGCGTTTTCTTCGTTAGCAGCAGGTGCCTCAGGAGCAGCTTCTTCAGCGGCAGGAGCTTCAGCTTCGGCAACAGGAGCTTCTTCTACTTGTGCTTCAGCAACTGGTGCTTCTACTTCTTCAGCAGGTGCGTCAATTACAGCGTCAGCAACTACAGCATCATCAGCTGGGGTAACTTCGGCAGTTGCAGCAGGAGCAGCAGCTTTAGCAGCGCCACCTTTACCACCACGACGGCGGGTTGATTTTTTAGCAGCTTGTGCTTCACCTGCACCGTAAACGGTGTTATAGTCTACCAGCTCAATAATGGCCATTTCGGCGTTATCGCCTAAACGGTTCTCTAATTTAATGATGCGGGTATAACCACCCGGACGGTTAGCAATTTTTGGTGCAATATCTCTGAATAAAATTGATACCGCGTCTTTATCCTGCAGGTAGCTAAATACAGTACGGCGTGAGTGCGTAGTATCGTCTTTTCCTTTAGTTAAAATTGGTTCAACATATACGCGTAAAGCTTTTGCTTTTGCTAATGTTGTAGTGATGCGCTTGTGTACAATAAGCGATGTTGCCATGTTACCCATCATCGCTTTGCGGTGACTTGTGGTACGGCCTAAGTGGTTGTGTTTTTTACCGTGTCTCATTTTAATTGTTTGTTGGGCACGTGCATACCGTTGGGCGGCTTTTCAGTCAAGCCCGCGGAATTACGCGATGTTTATATTTAGAATCAAGAAC
Source organism: Mucilaginibacter sp. (assembly GCA_025929405.1). Lineage (GTDB taxonomy): Bacteria > Bacteroidota > Bacteroidia > Sphingobacteriales > Sphingobacteriaceae > Mucilaginibacter. Next base: position 3,342 of record JAICMD010000299.1, read on the forward strand.
TAAGAGTCAAGATACAAGACTATAACGTCTTGATTCCTGACTCTTGATTCTTGCCTCTCGTATTAGTCTTCGTCTAACTTAAATTTAGACAGGTTCATGCCAAAAGATAATCCTTTTGATTTAACCAGGTCTTGAATTTCAGTTAATGATTTTTTACCAAAGTTTCTGAATTTTAACATATCAGCCACATCGTATGATACTAAATCAGCCAGGCTGCGGATATCAGCAGCTTTAAGGCAATTTAATGCACGTACAGACAGGTCAAGATC
>JAICMD010000080.1 GCA_025929405.1 Mucilaginibacter sp.
AAAGGCAATGTAAAACAAAATATTGAGCCTTTTCCTTCTTCGCTGGTTACCCATATCCTGCCCCCTTCTCGCTTTATAATTTCTGATGATATATATAAGCCTAAACCCAGTCCCGGGAAAGTATGTTGCATGTTGCCGCTTACCCTGTAAAACTGTTCAAACACTTTGTTTAAACTATCCTCTGCTATGCCTATACCAAAATCCTGCACACATAAGGTTACTTCATCTTTTGTGACAGATGATGATATAATTATTTTATCTGCATGCGGCGAATATTTGATAGCGTTAGTTACTAAATTGGTTATTACCTGTTCTATGCGCTCTTTATCACCATATACTACACCGGTTGGGGCAAAATTTTTAACTATGGTATGTTTATCAGTTGTACGGGCAAGGTCCTCTATCAACTCCTCCACATGTGCATTAAAATCAAAATCGCTATCATTAAACTGCAATTTGCCCGAGTTTATTTTGGTAACATCCAAAAGGTCGCCAATTAAACTGGTTAAACGATTTAGCTGTGCATCCATGCGGCCTATCATTGCCGCTTCCTTATCTTGTCCCTTTTGCTGCAGCATACGCTCCAGCACCTGCGTGTAGGCTTTAATACTGGTTACCGGTGTTTTCAATTCATGACTGGCAATACCTATAAAATCGTCTTTTTGCTGCTGCAGATACTTTTGCTCGGTAATATCAACACACGCGCCTATGTAACCGGTAAACATTCCTTTACTATCGTGCTGTGGCCGCCCTGTAGCAACGCACCAGTGTATGGTACCATCAACATGGTTTATTCTAAATTCAGATTCATAAGCCCGGCGCTCATTAAGTGCCGTTAAAAATTCGTCAGCAGTACCATTTCTGTCTTCAGCTATTATGGCATTTGACCATCCTTTACCTAATTGTTCACCTGCGCTAAGGCCCGTCCAATCAGCCCAGGTCTGGTTCAAATATATTATTTCACCATGTTCGTCAGACATCCACAGCCCTGTTGGTGCTGCGGTAGTAATATTACGCAACAATTGTTCACTATCCGCAAGTGCCTGTTTAGCTGCAATTTCGGGCCGCATATCGCGCATAACGGCACCAACGGCTATCGGGTTACCGTCGCTATCATCAATACGTATACAGTTATTATATACCGGAAAAACCTCACCCGTTTGAATATGGCGCACATTCATTACCCCTGCCCACCTGCCATTTTTCATTACATTGGGAAGCACTTCTGCCTGTACAAATTCAAAATCTCGGGGTGTATGTAATTCTGATATAGGCGTTCTTACTACCTCTTCCTCATTGTTAAAGCCCAGCATTTTCATACCGGCCTCATTAATATAGGAGTTGGTGCCATCCATCCTTAATAATGACATCAGATCCACGCTGTTTGCCACCAAGGTTATTAGTTTTAGCTGCTCTTCTTTAGCCTGTTTCTGGTCGGTTATATCAAGCACTGTTCCAAGTATCCTTACAGCAGTGCCATTATCATAATATACTTTACCCTCAATTCTCACCCAATGGATAGTTTTATCGGGCCAAATTACACGTGCCTCATATAACAGGTTGCCGGTAATAATTGCATTAGCGTGGGCATTTTCACGCAGTTCCAAATCGTTTTTATGAAAAACCTTAACATATTCTTCCTTTGTAACCGGTTTATCAAACCCCATAATATCAGCCGTTTTTTTTGAGGTTATCATTTCGTCGGTAAGCAGATTAAGGTCAAAGGTGCCCGAGCCAACCGCATCAACGGCAAGCCTGGCCCTCTCTTCTGCTTCAAGCAACTGCTTTTTTGCCACTACTTTTTCCGTAACTTCAATACCAATTGCTATAACGCCGCTAATGGTACCATCATCCTCTCTGTAAGGTTCATATACAAAATCAAGGTAAGTATCTGTTAAAACACCATTACGCATAAACGGCACCAATACCTCCTGCCCTTTAAATGGCTTGCCGGTAAGCCGTACATTATCCAGCAATTGTTCAAAACCTAATCCCTTTATTTGGGGCAATACTTCAAATACCGGCTTGTGCAACATTTCCTCAGTGGTTTTGTTGTATATTTCACATAGCGGCGGGTTTATCAGATCAACAATATAATCCGGCCCTCTGAATATGCCAATGCCTACCGGCGCCTGCATAAAAGTAGAATACAACTCTCTGCGCTGATTTTTAAGCGCTTCAATACCGGCAAGTTCCCTTTCAGTGGTTTTATAAAGCTCGGTAACGTTTTGAGGCGAATGAATAAAATATTTTACTTCCCCATTTTCGTCCAATATGGGTGTATTGGTAGTTGTCCAATATCGTTCTTCAAATTCGTTTGTGCCGGGTATAGGTATATCATACCGGTAATTGCTCATGGTATGAGGCTTTTTAGTAATTATGGCCTGTTCAAAAGAATGATAAGTGCGCTCAATATTTTTAGAAACCTCATCTGTTGGGTTAGCCGGGAATACATCAAATACTGATTTTCCTATCAACGCCCCGCGTGTGCTGTTAGTGGCATTTAAATACGCCGGGTTAACATCAAGCATGGTATAAACCGGCGCATCAGTAGCCACTATAAGCATAGCTGTTGGCGTATTTTCAAATATTTCGCGATAGCCATCACTATTGATGTAATTACTCATGTTATATTATTTATATGTCAGCGATATATTGAGCAATCTTTATAACATATTATTTGCCAAATGGTTCCAGTCCATTAAGTTGCCTGTATACCGGGTAATCATCATATACAGGCGATGCCGCGGCCTGATGAAAGTTTTTGCAATAATAAACCTGCAAATGCTCCTCCACTACCCCGCCACGTATAATCGGGATATCGGGCAATCTGGTAATGCTGTCAAAAAAGGGTTTAGCATCATCATAAACCGTTTCATTATAGGCATGGGCTTCGCCAATCAGCACGGCGTCTTTACCTATTAACGTTTTAGGGTCAACCAAAAAGGCCAGGTTGCGGGCATCGCGGTTAAAACAAACAATATCCTTTTTGCCTTTCAACGCCCAATCAACCTTACCGGCAAGCCACCAGCGGGTACTGCCTGCAAACACTTTATTGTTTTTAATCCAGCCTTCCTTTTCAAAGCGGGTCATAATATCATTGTAATCAACCCCCTGTATAGTTGGGTCAATTTCGCCGCCGCCTAAACTCACCACCCATTTTGGGCCATAGCTTTGCCAAAACCCGGTAACCATGTGCAAACCCAAAACGGTTATAGTAATAATAGTAAAGTATATAGAAAAATTAAGCCAACGGCGGGTTAAACGTACACGCTTTTTATCAGTGCTGTTTAATGCTTTATCAATAGCAAAGCCCAATGGCATAAACAACATCATATATCCCGGCGCCTGCCAGTGAAAATGGTATTGCAGATCGGCCCACAGGGTTAATACAGTAAAGAAAACTATAGGCAACACGGCCATCCAAAAAGTGAAGCTGTATATAAGTTGCACGCGTTGCTTGTACGCTATAAAAAGCTGCCTTACAGTTGGAAACCATATCCAGGGCAGCAGCCAGGCTGCCTGCCCCGCTATGCTTCGTAAAAACCAGTCGAAGTGTATTTTAAATGCTTCGTTACGCGTTCCGGCCCGCGAACCCTGCCATACAAATGATATCCAGTTATGATTGTAGTTCCACCATATAACCGGTGTAGCCATCAGGATAGTAATTATTATAGCCAGATAAGGTCCGGGATGAGTAAGCCAATGCCGTTGCTTCTTATTGGTGGCAATAAACATAAATACCCCTGCAAATAAAAACAACACATGGTACTTGCTTAAAGTAGCCAGCCCCATGCAAATGCCAATTATTATCCATAACCTGTAAACCTTACCGCTTTCAGTTTTAGGGTTTAACGGTTTAGGCTCGCCAATACCCAAAACCTTAATAATGTACCAGGTGCTTAATAGCCAAAAAAACATCAGCGGGCCATCTGGCTGATACCAGCAGGCAACGCCTACGGTAAACAAGGCACTTAAATTCATTACTACAACCGCCCAAAAACCTGCGGCCGCATTAAATAATTTGCGAGTAAGTAAAAACAAATACCAGCTTGTACCTGCAAATAATAAAACGGTTGGAAACCGCAGGCCAAAATTATTTAGCCCAAATATGCGTATGCTTGCCCCGCCTAACCAAAAAAACAGTGGTGGCTGGTCAAAGTAGCTCCAGTCCAGATGGATAGCACCGCGAAAATAATATGATTCGCCGTTACCCAGCCCTGTATAAGCGGCTATAAGCAGCCGTATAAAAAAGGTAACTACAATTAATATAATGGTGAACGACCGCGCATTAGCTTCTGTTAATTTTTTCATTAATAGGCCTGGTTATTTAACTCTGCAAGGTCCTGATTTTTTTAAATAAATTGAAGATTTATTTTGGAGTTGACTCCACCATTAGTCAAAGTTTATAAAACTTGTATCTGAAATGCAACGAGCAGTATACCTGCGTAAAATTGAAAAGTTTAAAGAATATAAAAAAAGTTACATTTCGCTATTAAACTAGTATAAAAAATACATTTAATTTTTATTCAATTGGTTTTGTATGCTCTCAATATTTTCCACTATCCTATCTAAAGCATTCCGGTTAAATCCCGATTTTTCATTAGCTTTAATAGCCACCTGATTGTTAAAATAGTTGTTGTATATAAGCAATCGCATAACAGCCGGTGCCGTCTTGCTTATATCAGCTTTGTATTTAAAATAAGCAGTCTCTAAATATATAATTGTGCTTTTTTCATTTCCCCAAAAATCAATATAATCGTATTGGAAAATCCCGGTATCCTTAAATAAAGTAACTTTTAAAGCTTGCTTAATATTAGTTATTAATAATACATCTACACACCCAATTATCAAACAGATAAGCCAGTTCAAATTGTGATACCTATAATAATCTATTGCAATAAATACAAGATTCAAAACAAGCAAGCCAATCCAACCTATATAAGGCGATGATATTTCGCCTATAGGTATAAATTCTATTATATTTTCTGTTTCCATAAGTTAGTAAAACTATCACTTCGTCCACCACTGGACGAAGTTTAAAACTTCGTTCCCCAATAATGCAAGCATTCTGCTTGCATAAGCTGGAAGCTTAAAACATATAGGTCTAAGGTACACTACGCTAAACTTAAAACAGTATAAGATTTAAAAACTAATCACTGATCTCTAATCACTATTTCTCAATCCTTACCTCCACCAATTGCATCACACCTTTATTATCCTTTAAAGTTAAGGATACCCGGTAGGTACCCTTATCAGTAGTTAGCGCTATTACTCCCAAATGAAAGGCAGCACTTGAGGTTACTTTGTGTAATACTTTACTGCTAACAGGCTTGTTTTGGGCAAAGAACTTTTGCAATTGCTGCTCGGCTTTTGCTTTGGGGTAAGTTTCCACATCAGCCTGTATGCCCATATCTACGTTATCAGGAAAAAGTTTGGCAATTTCCGGCACGTTGCCCCGGCTAAAAAGCTCGCTTACATGGTCAATGGTATCAGCAACAGGCACAATAAATAATTGCAGTAGTAATAAAGGGATAAGGATAAGTTTCATAGGTCGATAAATTAAGTTAATACCGGACTATTGTTGTCACTAATATAGTCTTTTTAGTGAATAGTTGATTAGGTTGATTAAGTGAGTGGTTGTTTTCTTTCACAAACAACTTAACGAACCCAAATAAAACCTAATCAACCAATAAACCTAATCAACCAATCACCTATATTTGCCCTGTGGAAAATAAAAAACTTGCATTAATTATATTAGATGGCTGGGGTTACGGCCGTAACGACGCGTCAAACGCTATTGTAGCAGCCAAAACACCTTTTTTTGATTCGCTTATTGCTAATTATCCAAATTCCAGGCTGGAAGCATCAGGCATGGCTGTTGGCTTGCCTGATGGGCAGATGGGTAACTCAGAAGTGGGGCACATGAACTTAGGTGCCGGTCGTGTAGTTTATCAGGAACTTGGCCGCATACATAAAGCGGTTGAGGATAACGAGTTGGTGAGCAACCCGGTGTTAAAATCAGCTTTTGAATATGCTAAAGCCAATAACCGCAATGTGCATTTTATTGGTTTACTGTCTGATGGTGGCGTACATTCGCATATTAAACACGTAAAAGGTTTATGCAATGCGGCTAACAGTTTTGACCTTCCGAAAGTATTTATCCATGCTTTTTTAGATGGCCGCGATACCGACCCAAAGTCGGGCCTGGGCTTTGTAAGCGATATTGAACAATATATTGCAGGTACGCCTGTAAAACTGGCGTCAGCCGTTGGTCGTTATTTTGCGATGGACCGCGATAACCGTTGGGAACGCGTTAAAAAGGCTTATAATTTGATGGTAAACGGCATCGGTGCACCAACAACCAACGTTGAGCAAGCCATTAAAGAATCATATTTGCGCGATGTTACCGACGAGTTTATTGAGCCTATTGTAAAAACAGATGGCAACGGAAACCCTGTAGCCGTTATTAAAGAGGGCGATGTGGTAATATGTTTTAATTTCCGTACTGATCGCGGACGCGAAATTACAGTAGCGCTTACCCAAAAGGCGTTCCCCGAATATAATATGCATCCGCTTAACTTACGGTATATCACCATGACGCCGTATGACGAGACGTTTAAAAATGTTGAGGTTATTTTTAATAAAGAAGACCTGACCAAAACCCTCGGCGAAATATTGCAGGATGCGGGCAAAAAACAAATACGTATTGCCGAAACCGAGAAATACCCGCACGTAACTTTCTTTTTTTCGGGTGGTCGTGAAAAGGAATTTGCAAATGAGAAGCGCCTGATGGTGCCATCGCCAAAAGTGGCCACTTACGACTTACAGCCGGAAATGAGCGCCGAAGGCATACGTAATGCTATCATCCCTGAATTGGTAAATGAGTGGCCCGATTTTGTGGTGCTTAACTTTGCCAATACCGATATGGTGGGCCATACCGGCGTATTTAGTGCCGTAGTAAAAGCTGCCGAAACTGCCGACCAATGCACACAAGCTGTTGTTGAGGCGGGTTTACAGCATGGTTATTCATTCATTATTATTGCCGACCATGGCAATGCCGATTACATGATTAATGATGATGGTACGCCAAACACTGCGCATACCACCAACCTGGTGCCTTGTATTATTATTGACAAGGATGTAACCGCTGTAAAGGATGGTAAATTGGGTGATATTGCTCCCACTGTTTTAAAGATATTAGGTGTTGCCATTCCTCCCGAAATGACCGGTAATGTTTTGGTGTAAAAACATACAAAATGCATTCGATAAAATCCGTCCTGGGGAAGGATTGGCACATAGCCATCATTTTTTTGTTTGGTGTGTAGTAATGTTATTCACAGCATTACTACAATCCTGTAAACCGGATATCAAAGAAACCGGAAATGCCGCCAAATATTTTGATTTGCAGGGGTATTTTAAAACGGATGCTGCAAGGCTGGGCAAACTTCCGGCTATATTAAAAACGGTTGGGCACAACGGCACAAGCGAAACCAGGCGCGTTAAAATTGATAATTGGACCAAAGAATTTAACGCATTTATTGAGTCGGATATTAATAAACCAACCTGGCGGGATAGTTATCAGATACAGCAGACCGATCATACCACCATCTACAGGGCCATAGATCCTGATCTTAAAACACGTGAAATTATCATCAATAAAAAAGATGGTAAAGTGCAATGGATAACCATCTATAATTTCACCAAAAATATACTATACACTACCCGCGAAAAACTAAGCTACGTGCCTGATTCTATGTACAAAATAGAGAAAACCCAGCATGTTAGGCTGTTAGGCATTAACCGGTATGCAATAACGGGATATCTTAAATAGATATCTAACCATCTTATACATCTTGCTTATAATACGTGCAACCCGTCATTAAATAATATGCTTTACTCCGTTCAGAACGACAACAAATAATCCCTTTGTCATGCTTGAGCGAAGCATCTTATTCAATGATAGTTCGGCGTCATTTATATAACGTATAAGATTCTTCGCTGTCGCTCAGAAGAAAGAGAAGGATGGGTTAATTTTTTAATTTATGGTGGCTATTGATACTGGTAACTGATGCCAGTTTTTCTTTAGAGAGATCAAGCTGGGCAGCAATATCAGAACGTGTAGCGTCAGTAGCTAATATCCTTTCCAAATCAGCAATTGATGCTTTAAGTGCTTTAATGGCGGTTGCTTTATCGTAAGTACGCAAATTAGCCTGTAACTTAAACAGCCCGTATTCCCGGTAAGCCAAGCCCCTGTTCTGGTAACAACTTACCAATTTATTCTCCGGACTAAAAGTTATAGCCTTTGAAAAATCCAATATGGCTGATAATATATATTTTTCCTTATCGGTAGCTGTAAGCTGCACATCCTTACTTAGCCGTTGCTTGGCCAAAGCCCTGTAATAAAAAGCATCTGATTCGGTTGGAACAATGTTTAACTCTTTTGTAAAAGCGCTTATCGATTTTATATAATTATCGCTGTGATAATACGAGTATCCCAACATAAATAATGCATAGGTATTGGTTGAGTCAAGCGCGCAGGCTTTTTCAAGCTGCAATACCGCCTGTTTAAAATCGGCATCAATATATGCCTGCTTACCCAGCCTGAACCAGCCATTTTGGGCCCAGGCAGCTTGTGCAGAGGATATAAATAAAAATGATATTAAAACCGATAATCTCATTTTATCTTGTTGGGTATATGCTCAAAGTATAATTAGTTAACTAAATTCCGGGCATAATATTATGCCAATTAACAATTAAATATTTAAAACGTTTATTTTATTTATTCACAAACTAATATTTAAGCCTGACTTTTTTTCATATAGCATGTTTTATAAACAAAAAATCAGTATTAACTAACAATGAACATAAGCAACACATTATCAATACATTGAATAGCGTTTACACAAATATGCAAAATATATTTATATGTTGGCATAGTGCTTGAAACATTAGTTTGCAAGGTTAATAATGTAAATTTGCCTTGTGTTGGTTGTTGCGCCATTTTACCGAGGTGACAACTTGACGTTATTTTATATAGATTTTAGAAAGGTACCGGATGAGTTTTGACCCGTTTGATTTTAAACATACATTACCCGTGATAAATGAAGATTCAGAATTTTTCCCACTGATGTCGACAGAGGATGAGGAGGAGATGAACAATGAGCAGGTGCCTGAGTTTTTGCCTATACTTCCGCTTCGCAATACTGTTTTATTTCCGGGGGTTGTAATACCTATTACCGTTGGCAGGGATAAATCTATCAAACTGATACGTGATGCCAATAAAGGCACCCGTATGATAGGCGTTGTTGCCCAGCAGGATGTAAATATTGAAGATCCAACTTTTAGTCAGTTACATAAAGTAGGTACTGTTGCCCTTATTGTTAAGATGCTGCAGATGCCCGATGGCAATACCACTGTGATATTGCAGGGCAAAAAACGCTTTGTTTTAAAAGAAGAGGTACAAAGCGAGCCATATTTAAAGGCTACTATTGAGCCGTTTAAGGATGTAAAGGCTAAAGAAGATAAAGAATTTAAGGCCATGATATCTTCTATAAAAGATATGGCCATGAGTATTATACAGCTTTCGCCCAATATACCCAGCGAGGCCGGTATTGCCATACGCAATATTGAAAGCACCTCGTTTTTAATAAACTTCATATCCTCAAACATGAATGCGGATATGGCGGGCAAACAGCACTTACTCGAAGTAAGCAACCTGCGCGAACGCGCCAACCTGGTATTGGAGCATTTAACGCTCGACCTGCAAATGCTGGAGCTGAAAAACCAGATACAAACCAAGGTGCGTGTTGATCTGGACAAACAGCAGCGCGATTATTTTTTAAATCAGCAATTAAAAACCATACAGGAAGAATTGGGCGGCAACACCCCCGATTTGGAAATTGAAAACCTGCGCCAACGTGCGGCCAAAAAGAAATGGAATGTTGAAGTAAAGAACCACTTTAACAAGGAAATTGAAAAGCTGGCCCGCATCAACCCGGCAGCGGCCGATTATTCGGTACAGATAAACTACCTTGAGCTACTGCTTGACTTGCCCTGGAATGAGTTTACCAAAGATAACTTCGACCTTAAACGTGCCCAAAAAGTATTGGACAAAGATCATTTTGGCTTAGATAAAGTTAAACAGCGTATTATTGAATACCTTGCTGTGCTTAAATTAAAGCATAACATGAAGGCGCCTATACTTTGTTTGGTTGGCCCCCCGGGGGTTGGTAAAACATCGTTAGGCAAATCAATAGCCAAAGCATTGGGCCGTAAATACGTGCGTATGGCGCTTGGCGGCATACGTGATGAAGCCGAGGTACGCGGTCATCGCAAAACTTATATAGGCGCTATGCCGGGCCGCATTATTCAGTCGATAAAAAAAGCAGGGGCAGCAAACCCGGTATTTATTCTGGATGAGATAGATAAAGTGGGCAATGATTTCAGGGGCGACCCATCATCGGCATTGCTGGAAGTTCTTGACCCGGAACAAAACAGCACTTTTTATGACCATTACGTGGAGATGGATTTCGACCTGTCGAACGTAATGTTCATCGCGACAGCAAACTCATTAAGCACCATACAGCCTGCATTGTTGGACAGGATGGAGATCATAGAAGTAAATGGCTACACTATTGAGGAAAAAATTGAAATAGCCAAACAACATCTGTTACCTAAACAGCGCGAGGCGCATGGCCTTAAAACCAAAGATGTGGTTATAAAAAACGATGCGATTGAAAAGGTTATTGAAGACTATACCCGCGAATCGGGCGTGCGTGGACTGGAGAAAAAAATAGGCTCGGTAGTGCGTGGCATAGCTAAAAAAATAGCTATGGACGAAGAGCATAACACCAATGTAAGCAAAGCCGAAATTGAAAAAATATTAGGTGCGCCTATTTACGATAAAGACCTTTATGAAGGTAATGATACCGCAGGTGTTGTAACAGGCCTCGCCTGGACATCAGTAGGGGGCGATATATTATTTATTGAGGCCAGCCTGAGTCCCGGTAAGGGCAAGCTTACCTTAACCGGTAGTTTGGGCGATGTGATGAAGGAATCGGCAGTTATTGCGTTGGCCTATATCAGGGCACATGCTGCCAATTTTGATATCGACCCACGTGTGTTTGATAATTGGGATGTGCACGTACACGTTCCGGCCGGAGCCACCCCTAAGGATGGGCCATCAGCAGGTATTACGATGCTTACTGCATTGGTGTCAGCCTTTACCCAACGTAAGGTTAAACCCCATTTAGCTATGACGGGCGAGATAACCCTTCGTGGCCGCGTATTGCCGGTTGGTGGTTTAAAAGAAAAAATATTAGCTGCCAAACGCGCAAATATTAAAGAGATCATAGTCTGCCAATCAAATAAAAAAGATATAACCGAGATCAAAGAAAGTTATATTAAAGACCTGATATTCCATTATGTTACTGATATGCGTGAGGTAATTAACCTGGCCGTATTAAAGGAAAAGGTTAAAGAACCCCTTGACCTGACAATAAAAGATTTAAAGCCTGCGTTGAACTAATAACGCGGGCTTTTTATATTTTTGCGCCCGATATAAATACCTGATGCGCCGTATACTCCTGATTATTATTTCGTTTTTTATTTTTGCTACGGCTTTTGCACAAACCCATACCACCGAGGTTGGCCTACAAACCGATAATGATGCTTATCTGGCGCAAGGATCGGACCGGTATTATACCAACGGCTTTTTTTTATTTTACCGTCACGCTTTAAAGGTTACCGACAATACATCGCTAAAAAATAAAATTATAGGGCTTGAGCTGGGGCAAAAAATATTTAATGCACAATCGGGCCGTATACCATCCCCTATTTATATTGACCGCCCTATTGCAGGTTATTTATATGCAGGCATAAATCTTAACTTACTTTATAAAAACGAGAGTAACCTAAAGTTTAGCGTACAAACCGGCATGGTAGGCCCTGCATCATTGGCCAAACAAGCGCAAACATTTATACATAACACCTTTAACCTATATGCTATAGATGGCTGGCAGTATCAAATTAAAAACAACTTTCAGCTTAATCTTTCTGCTGAGTATAATAAATTAATTGCCAGGGCATCGGTAATTGACCTTTCGGCAACTACGTATGCCAACCTGGGTACGGGTTTTACCGGGGCTGGCGCAGGGCCTTTATTGCGTTTAGGCTGGTTTAACCAGTTGTTTAATTCGGAGAGCACACAAAGCGCATCCATTGCGGGTAAATCAACCCCGTTAAACAAGCATGAACTATTTTTTTATTACAAGCCGTTAATTAATGTAATAGGCTATGACGCTACTATACAAGGCGGTTTATTTGATAATAGCACTGACCGTTTAGAGACAACAACCGAAATAAAGCCGGTTGTTTTCAGTCAGGAGTTTGGTATTACGTACGTTACTACCCGCTGGATATTTAATATAGCTGCATACACCCGCGGCAAAGAAACCAATTATCAGTTCGCCCCTCATCAATGGGCATCAGCAAGAATTTTATATCGCTTTAAATAGGTTATAAATCAAAGTCTTTTTTTCGGCTGTTTTTCTTTTCGGCTTGTAAGCGTTTATCATTTAAGCGCTGAGCCTTTGCCTGCTTACCGGGTTTGGTAGCCTTACGTATTTTTACTTTTTGCAGGGCCTTGCTTAACAATAGCATTAACCGCTCAACTGCTTTTTCTTTATTAAGATATTGGCTGCGTTCTTCATCGCAAACCACCTGTACATAGCCATCCTTATTAAAACGGGTTTGCAGTTTTTGATTAAG
>JAICMD010000090.1 GCA_025929405.1 Mucilaginibacter sp.
ATGAAATGTTCGGAAGAGATGTTTTCGCGCATCAACCCGATTGTGATACATGATATGCAAAAATATCACCCCGAAGCCTGGCAGGAGTTTCAAAAATTTAAGGCTGATGTTTTAATACATACCCTTGAAGAATTGCTAACCAAAGGAATACAGCAGGGTTATATACGTCCCGAAATTGATGCTAAAATATTAGCGCGTATGCGGGTAAGTCAGGTTGAAATGGGTTTTAATACGCGTTTGTTCCCGGTTGCCGAATTTAGTACATGGAAAGTACAGTATCAGTTTCTGGAGCACTTTAATTATGGCATTTGTACACTGAAAGGCCATAAACTGTTAAATAAATATAAAAATATAAGCGAAGAATAATTTAACACTGCTGACATACGGCTGTCATAAAGCGATAATTACTTTGCGATATATAATGTAAAATAATAATAAACTAAACCACAATAAATGAAACACATATTTCTATTCATCTTCCTAATAACCTCAATGGCTTCAGTAGGGTATACGCAACAGCCTGATGGCAAAGTGTATAACTTTTCGTTAGCTGATTGTATAAACTATGCCTATACCCATCAGGACTCGGTATTAAATGCCGCCCTTGATGTAAAAAGTGCCGAATATCATGTTAAAGAAACCATAGGCCAGGGCTTGCCGCAGGTTAGCGCTTCAGGTTCGTTCCAGGATTATTTAAAGATACCCACCTCGTTGCTTCCAGGTGAGTTTTTTGGTGCGCCGGGTACTTTTATACCGGTAAAGTTTGGTGTTAAATATCAATCAAACGTAGGGGCAAACCTCAACCAATTATTGTTTGATGGCAACTACCTGGTAGGCTTGCAGGCACGCAGTACTTATAAGCAACTGTTTGAACGGAATTACACCCGGTCAAAAATTGATGCTAATGTAAATGTAACCAAAGTTTATTACCAGGTTTTGGTTAATGGCGAGCAAATTAAATTACTGGATGCCAACATCAAACAAATAAAACAATTGCTTGACCAAACTACTGCGCAAAATAAACAGGGTTTCGTTGAAAAAATTGATGTGGACAGGCTAACTGTTCAATATAATGATCTGGTTACCACCCGCGAAAATACAGTAAGGTTATTGGCTTTAAATTACCAGTTGCTAAAATTCCAGATGGGTATGCCGATAGAAAATAATATTGTTTTAACAGATAAGCTACAGGATGTAAAACTGGATAATATAACAGATGTAGCCGCAACCGATACTACTTTTTACCGCAACCGTATTGAGTATGGGTTATTAGAAACCCAAAAAAGATTAAACGAGTTTGATTTAAAAAGCCGTAAAGCTGCGCTTTTACCCAAACTGAGTTTTAATGCCAGCTATGCAAATTCATATCAAAATAATTCATTTGGTGGTTTATACAGCACCAGCTATCCGGTTGGGTACATTGGCTTATCATTAAACGTTCCTATATTCAGCGGGTTTCAACATACCAACCAGATAAAACAGGCACAAATAAGTGTACAAAAAGCCCAAAATAATCTGGATAATCTTAAAAATGCATTGAGCCTGCAGGCCAGCCAGGCTAAAATAACATACATCAATGGTCTGCAATCATTAAATAATCAAAAAGCCAACCAGGCTTTGGCTCAGGAAGTATTGCGCGTTGCGCAAATAAAATATCAGCAGGGGGTAGGATCGAGCATTGAGGTAACACAGGCCCAAACCGCTGTACAGGATGCCGATAACAAATATATACAGGGATTATACCAGGCTTTAGTGAGCAAGGTTGATCTTGACAAAGCATACGGACTTATTAAATAACCAAACCACAACATCATATATAACAACATGAAAAAATTATTAATTATACCGGCTTTATTGCTTTTAGCGGCATGTTCACAAAAGCCAAAAGATAAAAAGGCTGAACTGGCCGAACTTAAAAAACAACAGGCCGCGTTAAACGATAAAATTGCAAAGCTACAAGCTGAAACTACCAATCCTGATTCGGTTAAAGTAACTGATGTTGGTGTGTTTGTTACTAAACCGGGCAACTTTACCAACTATGTTGACTTACAGGGTAAAATTGACGCACAGGATAACGTAACCGCATATCCGCAGGCGCAGGGCGTAATTACGGCTATTAATGCAAGGGTTGGCCAGCATGTAAGCAGGGGGCAGGTGTTGGTACAACTGGACAATAGTGTATTAAGACAAAATATTGCTCAAGCCGAAGTGCAAGTGGGGTTAATGCGTACTTTATTTGAACGCCAAAAAAACCTTTGGGATCAAAAAATAGGTACCGAGGTACAGTTTTTACAGGCGCAAACCAATTTGCAAAGCGCCCAAAAACAATTGGCTGCTTTACAACAACAAGCCGATATGTATCGCATAAAATCACCTATAAATGGTACTATTGACCAAATGGACCTTAAACTTGGTCAGGTTGCTATGCCGGGTACCACAGGCATACGTATTGTTAATGCAGATGTTTTAAAGGTTAAGGCTGATGTACCGGAATCATATACTGAAAGCGTAAAACAGGGTAATACCGTTAAGATATTGTTTCCTGATGCTAATGATTCATTAACCACAAAAATTACATTCGCGGCTAAAGTAATTGATCCGGTTTCGCGTAGTTTCCCTATTGAGATCAGGCTGCCGTCAAAAAGCAATATTCGTCCTAACATGACGGCCGTTTTAAGGATTGCAAACTACTCGAAAGCCAATGCTATCAGTATCCCGTTAAAAGCCATCCAAAATTCAGAAGCAGGCAACTATGTATACGTTAACGAGAACGGCTTTGCCAAACGTAAAACTATACAACAGGGGGCTACATCAAACGGTATGGTCGAAATTAAATCGGGCTTAAACCCCGGCGACCAGGTTGTAGTTGAAGGTGCGGGTGATATTGAAGACGGCGATAAATTAAGAGTTTCACAATAAGGTATTACCTCATTATAAAAAATTTGATCTAATGAAAGATCTTGATAAAGAATTTAAACCATCCAGTTGGGCTATTGAAAATAAGACGGCTGTATATGTAATGGTATTTTTAATAACCATACTTGGTTTGGTAAGCTATAATAATTTGCCGAAGGAAAACTTTCCGGATATAGCGCAATCCAAGGTGTTTGTTACAACTACCTATGCGGGTCAATCGCCTCAAAACATTGAGGTATTGGTAACCAGGCAGATAGAAAAGAAGCTTAAATCATTAAAAGGGCTTAAAAAAGTTACTTCAAACTCTTACCAAAACGTATCCATCATTACCTGCGAGTTTAATGGTAATATTGATATAAAAGATGCTAAGGTAGATGTAAAAGAAGCTGTTGATAAGGCCAAGCCCGATCTCCCGCAGAACGATAATAACCTGAAGGAATCAACCATATCAGACATTAACGTTGCCGATCTGCCTATTTTATATGTTAATATATCGGGTAATTATGATCTGAAAAAGTTAAAGGAGTATGCCGATAACTTAAAGGATGATATTGAAAGCATGAAGGAGATATCAAAGGTTGATGAGGTTGGCGCCTTAAAACCCGAGATACAGGTAAATGTCGATCTGAATAAAATGACTGCCGCACAGGTAAGTTATTCGGATATTATCAATGCTATTGGTTATGAAAACATTATAACATCAGCCGGTAACTATAGAATTGATGGGGTGCAACGTGCCATTGATATCAAACAGGATTTTAAAAATGCCGATGAAGTGGCCGCTATGGTTATCCGTAATCCTAAGGGTCAGGCTATTTACTTGCGCGATATTGCTGAGGTTAAGGATAGCTTTCATGAGCAGGAGAGTTATGCCCGTTTAAAAAACACTAATGATAACGAATTTAAAAATGTAATTACATTAGCGGTAAGTAAAAGGGCAGGCGAGAACCTGATTGAAGCTTCAAATAAAATAAGCCAACTTATTGAGCTTAAAAAGAAAACAGATTTTCCTAAGGGCCTTAACATCATTATAACCGGCGACCAGTCTGATAAAACGCGGGTAACTATTAATGATCTGGTGAATACCATTATTATCGGCTTTATACTGGTAACCATTATCCTAATGTTTTTTATGGGTACAACCAACGCCTTATTTGTGGCATTATCGGTACCGTTATCATGTTTTATTGCCTTTTTAGTGATGCCTGTTATCGGGTTTACGCTGAACATGATCGTACTGTTCTCGTTCCTGCTGGCATTGGGTATTGTGGTGGATGATGCTATTGTGGTAATTGAAAATACACACCGTATTTTCCGTAATGGCGAGGTGCCAATTAAGCAAGCTGCTAAAATTGCAGCAGGTGAGGTGTTCCTGCCAGTATTTTCAGGTACCATGACTACCTTGGCACCGTTTATTCCGCTGGCTTTCTGGAACAGCTTGATAGGTAAATTCATGTTCTTCCTGCCAATAACCCTGATCATTACATTACTTGCATCATTATTGGTGGCATATATCATCAACCCGGTTTTCGCGGTTGATTTTATGAAACCTCATCACGATGGTGAACATGATAACCCTAAGTTTGATAAACCAACCCGTCGTGCAATGATCTATTTTACTATTGCTGCGGTAATTGGTTACATGATAAACTTTGGTGTGGGTAATTTTGTGGTACTTGCTGCAGTATTGTATCTGCTTAATCACTTTGTATTATTACAGGTAATAGATAGGTTTCAGAAAAAAGCATGGCCAAAGTTTCAGGCATGGTATGCCCGCTGGATTGAGCGTGCGGTACAACGCCCTTGGTGGGTATTTTTTGGTACCATTGCCTTATTTTTCCTGAGCATAGCATTTACGGTAGTACGTGCACCAAAGGTGGAGTTCTTCCCGCAAGCCGACCCTAACTTTGTGTATGTTTATATAACACTGCCAACAGGTACTGACCAAGCATATACTAACGAGGTTACTAAAAAACTGGAGCAGCGTGTTGCAAAAGTAGTTGAGCCGGATAAGGATATTATATCATCCATCATCTCAAACGTTACCGTAAGCGTTACCGATCCGCAGGATGAAGATCAGGGCAATTATCCCAACAAGGCTAAAATAACTGTTGCCTTTGTTGAGTATGGCCAGCGTAACGGCAAGGATACCAAAGAGATATTGGCAAGAATACGTAATGCAGTAACCGGTTATCCGGGTGCCAAAATTACTATTGATCAGGAAGGTGGCGGTCCGCCAACT
Organism: Mucilaginibacter sp.; assembly: GCA_025929405.1. Classification (GTDB taxonomy): domain Bacteria; phylum Bacteroidota; class Bacteroidia; order Sphingobacteriales; family Sphingobacteriaceae; genus Mucilaginibacter. The sequence continues at coordinate 5,159 of JAICMD010000090.1, forward strand.
CAAAAAGACATTAGTATTGAGCTTGCAGGCGAAAACCTGGATACACTGGTTAAAACATCAGACAGATTGAAGAACTATCTTGCAAAACAAGGTATAGAAGGCATTGAAAATTTACAGCCCGACGTGCAGAATGATAAACCTGAACTAGTGTTTGATATTGACCGGGAGCGTGCTAACCGAGAGGGTATCAATAGCGGTCAGATAAGCCAGGCTTTGTTTACAACTATATATGGTTTTAAAGCTGCTGATTTCCGTAATACCCGTGAAGATAATTACGAGATAAATGTTAGGGCACAGGAAGACCAGCGTACCAATCTGGATGCGATAAAGAACCTTAAAATTACCTATCGTGATTTGGCGACGGGCGGCGCAATACGCCAGGTACCAATATCAGCCTTTACTGATGTAAGGTTTACCAATACCTTCAGCAATATTAAGCACAAACAGCAGCGCAGGGTACTTACCTTAAGCTCAAACGTTATAAAACCTTATAATGCAAACGAGGTTAACGCTAACATTCAACGTGCTATTAACGACTTTAAAAAGTCTGATAGCGTAAGCATTAAAATGGGCGGCGGTCAGGAAGACCAGCAAGAGGCCATGAACTTCCTTTTAGGTGCTTTGGGTGCATCGTTCGGTATCATTTTGATCATATTAATGGTGCAGTTTAATTCGGTTGGTAAAACGTTCATTATTTTGAGCGAGATCTTATTCAGTATTATTGGCGTGTTCCTGGGCGTAAGTATATTCGGTATGACCATAACCATTGTAATGACGGGCGTAGGTATTATAGCCCTTGCCGGTGTGGTGGTGCGTAATGGTATATTGCTGGTTGAGTTTACCGATTTGTTAATGGAACAAGGCGCAACTATACATGATGCTGTTGTTGAAGCCGGTCGTACACGTATGACACCGGTGGTATTAACTGCAACTGCAGCTATATTGGGCTTAATACCGTTAGCTGTTGGTTTTAATATCGACTTTGTAGGCTTGTTCACTCAGTTTAAACCACATATACATTTTGGTGGCGATAATGTGGCATTTTGGGGGCCGTTATCATGGACAATGATATTTGGCTTAGGTTTCGCAACTATCATCACGCTGATATTGGTGCCATGTATGTATCTTATCCGTTATAATCTTAAAGCAAGATTCAGCAAAAATAAAAATGTAAAACCTGCCGAACTTGCATCTTAAAAAGATAATTTAGGTAATGTAAAAAGAGCCGTGCTGAATATAGTACGGCTCTTTCATTTGGATTAAAATTTAAGCTTTTTTATTAAGCCGTGCAGATGTAGCTGCCTGGTAAGTTTGTCTATTTTACTTTCAGTTCTTCCGGTATCTAACGCGTCATAAACTAATCCTGCGGTAATTGCATAAACGGCATGGTGAAAACCATCAATAGCTACGGCTTTAGGGTCTTGTTCGGTAACCGGTGGTGATGCCTTAAATATTGGCAGCATAACCATTGACCATCCCCAAACCGCGCTAAAATGTGCCAGCGTAGCCGGAATGCCTTTTAATCTGGCTAAGCCGATAATACCGCGCATTACTCCAAGTGAGGTGCCATAAGCCCAATGTATCTCCTGTGATACTTTTTCTTTTTCATCCTGATTTTGAGGTTTAACAGCCAAAACTTCTGATGCAACTTTAACCGGGACTTCGCTGGGCTTGCGTTTAGTTAGCTTCATTTCTATCATTTGCGAAACAGTAATGGCTGCTGTAGCCGCCAAACCTGCTAACAGGCCCTTGCCGATAGCTGCGCCCAATTCTTCCAACGCATTTGTTTCTTTAAGCTTCATAATTGCAGATGTATGTTATTAAAGTAACCTGCAATTTTTAATATTGGTTTTCGTTATTTCTTTTTTTAAGCCGGTAATAAGAAACTTACTGTCAACTGCCTGTCATAACCTTTGTAAGTTTAAACGCTTAATTAACATTATAGGTATATTTGTGCTTGATTTAGTTAGCAAAGTATATAACTCAATATATACTTTAAAGACACTTCTGAAGTTAAGAGGTGATTGTTTTAGAGTGATGATCAGGCCGGTATTTTTACCGGCCTGATTTTTTTTGCATAACCGCTATCCAAAAAACAGGTATGATATCAGTATAGCCGCAACTATGCCAAAAAAATCGGCAATAAGCATGGCTGGTATAGTGTAGCGTGTTTTTTTAACGCCTATTGAGCCAAAGTAAAGCGCTACAATATAAAAGGTAGTATCGGCAGTGCCGTACAGCACGCTTGATAAATGGCCGGTAAAGCTATCAGGACCAAATACCTTCAAATTATCCAGCATCATTGCCCGCGCGCCCGAACCGCTTAACGGCCGTAAAAAAGCAATAGGCAGTACATCTGTAAAGCGTGTATCCATATTAAAATGCCCGAATATCCACTTAAATCCATCGCCCAAATAAGTAACCGCCCCGCTAATGCGGAATATGGCTACAGCAGTTAATAAGGCAACCAGATAGGGGATAATCTTTACAGCAATGTCAAAACTTTCCTTTGCGCCCTCAACAAAGGCCTCAAATACATTTATCTTTCTAAAAAAGCCAACTACAATAAATAGTACCGGCAGCCCAAATAACATCAGGTTGCTAAATACCTTTGAAACTTCGCTTATTTGGGCCTTAGATAAATAAACAGTGAAATACCATACCACCAAACCAATAAAAGTGGTTATGCCGCCCAGCCATACCAAAATTACCCTGTCAAATAAATTTATACGCTGCTTAATGCTCACTACAATTAATCCTGCAAGTGTTGCAACGTAAGTAGCTATTATACAGGGAATGAAAATATCGGTAGGATCTTTTGAATTATAAATGGCACGCTGGGCTATAATGGCTACTGGCAGCAGGGTAAGGCCTGACGCATGCAACACCAGGAACATGATCTGCGAATTAGAAGCGGTGTCTTTATCCTTATTTAATTCCTGTAGTCCGGTCATTGCTTTTAAACCGAATGGCGTAGCAGCATTATCAAGCCCCAGTAAGTTGGCCGCATAGTTCATCATCATTTGCCCAACAGCAGGGTGGTTTTTAGGTACCTCAGGAAACAAACGGTTAAAAAACGGTCCTACAATACGCGATAAAAAATTGATGGCCCCTGCTTTTTCGGCAACTTTTAATGCGCCCAGGTAAAAGGCCATAATGCCCACCAGCGGCAATGCAATATCCATAACTGCTGATTTTGCCGAATCAAAGGTACCATCAACCATCAGTTTAAATATCTCTGTATCGCCTAAAAATATCAGCTTAAATAAGCCTATTATAAATGCTATTACAAAAAATAAAACCCAGATGTAATTTAAAGCCATACGTATTTGTGAAGCAATGAAGATAATTGTTTTTTACAAAGCTTAGATAGTTTGGTGCGAAAAATTTAAAAACGAAAAGCGCACTGTCATGGTGAGCCTGTCGAACCATAGCGGCAAAGGCCTACGCGCGCACCCTCCACAGGCTTGGGATGACAGTTCCGATTAATTAAGGTCTCTGTCGGCTGTAACGCTCTTATCTGCAACTATCTGAAAGTCATAATCCTTTCGTAATGGATTGTAGGGTACTACATCGGTAACAGTTATATACACTGCACATAAACCTTTTAAGGTATAAGTAAGTATATCCCCGGCAGTCATGCTGCTTTTGTTGGGGTATTGCATAATGGAGTTATTAATAAGGTCGTATTGACCAATATCGGTTGTTTCCAAGTCGATAAAAATGCGCTTTCCATCGGCACGAACGTTTACATTAACAAATGTACCGCCTTTTACGGACATGGTATATTCGTTGTATTTCTTTTTGACGTTCCTCGTTTTTACCTTATATCCCTTAGCAACTAAAAAAGTATCGGCTTGATTAAGGTCATTATGCAATAAATACTTAATGTCTTCAAAGGATATTAAATTACTTTGGGCAAAGCAGGATATTGATAAACAGATAAATACAAGTAAGGTAAGGCTTTTTTTCATTAGGTTTTTACATTTGGATGTGATTAAAATTACATAATTGTTAGGGTTCGGCGAAGCTTAAAACCTTAAAATGTTATAACTTAGCTTTATTGTTACACAGATATAGTTATGCCTAAGATAGAATTAGCCCGTGTAAACGGCGATTACGGATTTAATGCTACCGACGAGAACGGACACGTTATTAAGATGGATACCAACCCTAATAATGGGGGAGAAAATTATGGTTACAGACCCATGCAGTTATTATTAGCCGGCCTGGCGGGTTGTTCGGCCATTGATGTCATAGGTATCTTAAAAAAACAACGCCAGGAAGTGCGTGATTATAAAATGGTAGTTACCGGCGATAGGGAAGCAGGTGTTGAGCCATCTTTATGGAAAAGCATTAACATAGAGTTTCACCTATACGGCAATATTAACCGCGATAAAGCTGTAAAAGCCGTTGAATTATCTGTGGGTAAATACTGCTCGGTTGCGGCTACATTAGAACAGGCTGGGGCTAATATAACATCAGAAGTATTTATACACGATTAAATAGCTGCTTATATAACCAATTATTACTTACATCATATATTAAGCATAAATACTTTAAAATTTTAGGTGGTTTAACACTATTGTATAGTTTTAAATTCATTATTTACCAATTGCGTTAAATATTTTATAAATTATTTAACTGAGATTTACAGATTTTCTACATAATCTCAAGTGTCTGAAAAACAGTAAGTTATTTTTAGAATTGTTAACTTGTGTATATTTTAAAATACAATTAATGGGTACATGGCATTAATGTTGCCACATATAGTTAATGTTTATTAAAAATAAACAGTCAACTAAAAACTCATACCATGAAAACAATTTTAAAACAGGCTGCCTTGTCACTTACAGGAGTATTGCTGGGTAGCTGCGTATTTGCCCAAAGCACTGACCCTAATTATGTTCAACCGTTTTCGGGCGATGCTGCCTTCAACACCTGGTCAATAGGTGTTAACGTAGGTATGTTAAGTACTTACACTCCTTTACAAAACAATAGCCGCCAGGATTTTATGTCGCCACAGGTAGCATTAGGTTATGGCCTTTACGTTAAAAAACAAATTCTACCATCATTTGGCTTACAGCTTGACTACCTGGGTGGTAAAATAAATGCTAACAACTCGGGTACACGCCCTGCGCCATTTTTTAACAGCGCTTATACCAGTGTATCAACAAATTTAAATTATGCTGTTAGCTTAAATGCCAATTTTACACTGGCAAACATCAACTGGCATTATAAAACAACCGGTATACAGCCATACTTAACTGCTGGTTTTGGATTAATGGGTTATAAACCTGTATTGACCCCTGCTGATGGTACCCCTAAAGTTAATTTTAAAAACACCGGCGATGGTAAATTAAGCGAAGCATATTTACCTGTTGGTGTAGGCTTTAAATTTAACATTGCCAGAAACGTTAATATTGACTTGGGCTACCAGGTAAGTTTTGTTAACTCTGATAATATTGACGGTTATAATTTCGGAAGCAATAACGACAGGTTCTCATACGGGCACATCGGTCTTGAATTTGCTTTAGGCAGCAGTTCAAAAAGGCAATTAGCTACACATAACCCGGTTAACTCGATGCGTGATGAGTATTTAATGAGCGAGCAACGTTTACAAGCCGCTATTGATGCTCAAAAAGCTGACAATGATAGATTAAGAAACGAGTTAACCGCTGCAAAAAATGATATGAATGCAAGTTTAGCCAAGTTTACTGCTGATAGTGATGGCGACGGCGTACCTGACTTTTTGGATAAATGCCCTGGCACACCTACAGGAACAAAGGTTGATGGTGCAGGTTGCCCGCTGCCTGCTGCAGTAGTGGTTAACCCCAAACCTGATGTAGTTGTAGTAACCGAGGCTGATAGAAAGATAGTAAACGAAGCCATTAAAAACCTTGAGTTTGATTTTGCAAAATCTACTATACGTCCGCATTCATTCCCAAGCTTAAACCGGGTTGCACAATTGTTAATTGATAAAAACTTCAGTTTAAAATTGGCCGGACATACAGATAACGTAGGTTCAGATAATGCTAACCTAAAATTATCAAAGGATCGTGCTGAATCAGTTAAAAACTATCTGGTTAGCAAAGGTGCAAATCCA
>JAICMD010000015.1 GCA_025929405.1 Mucilaginibacter sp.
ATAAAACAAGTAAAGCCCCTGATGGGCAGGGGCCTTTACTAACCAATTATAAACCTAAATTATGAGAAGAGCTGTAGGAGAAGGGGTCGAACCTCCACGAAGTGGTTATTCTTATCGCTAAGAGTTTCCCATATTCTTCGCCACCGGGACAAGGAGGTGTGTCTGCCAAAAGTTTCACCATCCTACAGGATATCATATCAACGCCGGTTGATATTGCTGTTGGGGAAGGATTCGAACCTCCACAGAGTAGTTAGCCCGCTTCGGGTTTCCTATGATCTCCGCCACCGGGACAAGGAGGTGTGTCTGCCAAAAATTTCACCACCCAACATTGTGTTTTTTATTAAAGAACTAACAAGCTTTTTTCAATTGCTTAATACAAATTTAATAGAGATATCAATTCCTTGCAAATATTTCAACAAAAATATTTTATTTTTATTCAAATTTTAATTAAACTTGTATTTCAATATAGATATTAAAATTTATGCCTCAAAGAAAAGCTTTAAATTCAGAAATTGATAATCTTGATATACAAATTTTATCAATATTGATGAAAAACGCGACCACGCCATACACGGAAATTGCGAAAGAATTAATTGTATCAGGCGGTACCATTCACGTTAGGATGAAAAAACTGGAAGAACTGGGCGTAATTAAAGGCGCCAGTCTGGAGGTTGACCCGCAAAAACTGGGTTATGATATTACTGCATTCCTGGGTATATTTCTTGAAAAGGGTTCGCAATACAACGAAGCCGTTAAACAGTTACAAACTGTAAAAGAGATAGTTGAATTGCATTATACTACCGGTAGCTGGAGTATTTTTGCCAAAATAGTTTGCCATGATACCAACCACCTGCGCGAAATATTGAACGAGCAAATTCAAAGTGTAAAAGGCATACAGCGTACCGAAACCTTTATATCATTAGAGGAAAGCATAAAAAGGCAGATTAGTTTAGAACAGTAATATCTTCTCGTCGTTGCGGGGGAACGAAGCAATTTCTGACATTTGCATGAATAGAGATTGCTTCGTTCCTCGCAATGACGCAATTTTTTAATTGGCAAACTCTGCCAGTGCCTTATCTATCCTATTAATAGTTTCCTGGTTGCCCAATAAGGCTGCTATATCAAATACATGCGGGCCAAACTTGCCGCCTACCAGCATAATACGTAAAGGCAGCATTACATCACCGGTTTTTAATCCTTTTTCTTCGGCCAGGGCTTTAAATTTAGCCTCCATATCGGCAGCATTAAGCTGCCCCCCTGCCAAAATATCTTTAAATAGTTTAAAAAAAGTGGTCTTTTCGTCGGTCCATTTGGGCTTAACAGAGACTAAATCATAAACAGCAGGCGCTTCAAAAAAATATCCCGCTTGTACGTAAAAATCTGTTAATAATACACAGCGGTCTTTTATCAGATCAATAACCGTTAATAAATAATCCTCATTGTTTATAACGGTTGCTTTGTCTTCTAATACCTGCTGCACATAGGGCTTTAAGCTTTCGGCTTTCTGCATCTTTATCCATTCGGCATTGTACCATTTGGCCTTTTCAAAATCAAACCTGGCGCCGGCTTTGCTTATCCGCTCAAGCGAAAATTTTTGCATCAGTTCATCCAGGCTAAATACCTCCTGCCCGGTACCGTCGTTCCAGCCAAGCGTTGCTAAAAAATTTACGAAAGCCTGGGGCAAAAACCCCATCCCTTTAAATCCTTCAGTAATTATTCCGGTTGCTTTATCTGCCCAATCCAACGCATAAACCGGAAACCCTAAACGTGCGCCATCGCGCTTACTTAGTTTACCGTGCCCGTCAGGTTTTAAAATTAAAGGCAAATGCGCCCATTGCGGCATATCAGCCTTCCAGCCTAGATAATCCCATAATAATAAATGCACAGGTGCAGATGGCAGCCACTCCTCGCCCCTAAAGGCATGGGTTATCTTCATCAAATAATCATCAACTACTACTGCTAAATGATAAGTAGGCATGCCATCAGCCTTTAATAATACTTTATCATCAACCTGGTTGGTTTCAAAAGTTACCCGGCCACGTATCATATCAGTAAAACTTACCGAACGATCCTCGGGCACCTTTAAACGGATAACATGCGGCGTATGTGCTTCCAGTAAAGCATCAACTTCGTGCTGTGGTAAAGCAATAGAATTACGTAAACTTTTACGATAAGCATGGCCATACTGAAAATTAGGTACTTCTTTACGATGGCGTTCCAGATCTTCGGCGGTATCAAACGCATAGTAGGCATGGCCATCCATTACCAATTTCTCGGCATATTGGCGGTACAGGCTTTTACGCTCGCTTTGGCGGTATGGGCCATATTGTCCGCCATTTACCGGACTTTCATCGGGCGGTATGCCGCACCAGTTTAAACAGTCAATAATATATTGTTCCGCTCCTTCTACATAGCGGGTTTGGTCGGTATCTTCTATCCTTAAAATAAAATCGCCATTGTTTTTTTTAGCGAAAAGATAATTAAACAGGGCCGTACGTACTCCTCCTAAATGCAAACCACCTGTAGGGCTTGGCGCAAAACGTACTCTAACTCTTTTATCTGACATGGCGCGAAGATAGGTAGTAAGTCCGAAAGTCGGAAAGTCCGTAAGTCTGAAAGTTGTAAAATTAATATACACAAAAAATCTTCCGGACTTTCTGTCTTCGCCCACTTTCGGACTTAAAGATTATAATTATACAAACCTATTTACGTTATTTGATACTTAATATGGTAAACGCTTATCAAAATAAGAGGCTTTGGAAATATATACTGCTAAGCTTTGCTTTTATAATAGCCAGCGGGTCATTACTGTATACCAATTACCTGGTAAGAAAAATTTCGCTGTCTGAATATTCGCGCGCGCAACTTTGGGCGCTAAGCATGAAGCAAAGTATTATTAGCGACGATAATGACTTTTTACCCTATGTGTTAACCGTTCGTGACAGTTCGGTAGTACCCGCCATTGTAACCGACGAAAACGGAGATATTATTACTGCAAAAGGACTAGACACAAACAAAACCTGGATTAAACTGGACGGCTTACCTGAAACCAACGGCAAAAAAGCTAAAGTTTACGATCCTGAATATTTTGAGCATGAACGCGAAATAATGAAAAGCCAGCACGAACCTATAAAAATTGTATTACCAGGTACGGGCAGCGGCGAAAACCTGATATATTATAAAGACTCATTATTACTTACCCGTTTAAAGCTTTTCCCCTACATACAACTTTCGGTTATTGCAGTATTTTTATTAATTGCCTACACAGCCTTTAATTCATCGCGCAAATCAGAACAGAACCAGGTTTGGGTTGGCCTTGCCAAAGAAACGGCGCACCAGTTGGGTACGCCCATCTCATCATTAATGGCCTGGATAGAATTGTTAAAAAACAAGTTTGACGCCGAGGATGATCCGCTGATAACTGAAATGGAAAATGATGTGAAGCGTTTGGAAATTGTGGCTGATAGGTTTTCAAAAATAGGCTCGAAGCCAAAACTTGAACCGCATATTGTTTTTGATGTAATTAATGAGTTTGTTGATTATTTTAAGGTAAGAGTAAACAACAACATCAGTTTTGAAATAACCGGAAATACGGAGCTAAAGGCCGGCTTAAATATCCCGTTGTTTGACTGGGTTATTGAAAACCTGTTGAAAAATGCGGTAAATGCCATTGATGACAAAGGCAGTATCAAAATAAATATATTTACTAATAAGGTGCAGGACCAGGTTTTTATTGATGTTACTGATACCGGCAAAGGCATATCACGGTCGAAATTTAAAACTATATTTCAACCGGGCTACACTACGCGCAAACGCGGTTGGGGACTGGGCCTGTCATTAACCAAACGCATTATACAAAATTACCATAACGGTAATATCTTTGTAAAAGATTCCGAATTAGGAAAAGGCACCACATTTAGGATTATATTAAAACGTATACGCGATGAACAACCCATTGAATCCTGATGAATATTCGGCATTTCATCAAAACTATATCAGTAAAGTACCTGATGCGCCTATAGTTGATACCTTGACGCAGTTAAAAGAAAGCAGTTATAATTTTTTGAACAGCATACCTGCTGATAAGGCTGACTATGCCTATGCACCCGGCAAATGGACCATTAAGGAAGTAATTGGCCATATAATTGATGCCGAACGTACCTTTGCTTACCGTATACTGGCGTTCTCGCGCGGGCAGGCAGAGCTGCCTGGCTTTGATGAAAATACGTATGTAGAAAAATCCAATTCAAATAACCGCACTTTAGCCGACCTGATTAATGAATTTAAAGCCGTACGGGAAGCCAATCTATATCTGTTTAAGTCATTAACGCCCGGACAGCTACTGTTAACAGGCATAGCCAACGGAAGTAAAATATCAGTAAGGGCATTACTTTATATTGCTGCCGGCCACGAGTTGCATCACATTGGGCTTATTAATGAGCGTTATCTTGCTTAATAGCTCTTAATAAACTGTTCAAAAAACACTACATCCGGGTATACAATTCCAAAATTAAACCTGATTGATGAGCGTACCTTAAATATTTGTATTTTTTGACATATTATGCGGGGCGGTTTTAGTGAATTTATTTTTACGCAGAAAAAGCGATTTAAAACATATATAAACCGATTTTAAAAAAATCTTATAGCTAAAACGAATATTTGGTATGCATACATAATAAATTGGTACAGTAATTGTTATGTCAATAGTGAATCGGCAATCTGCCGGTTTAATTGTGATAAGGTTTAGGTTGAAAGCCGCCCGGCGCAAGGCAGGGGCGGCTTTTATTTTTCAGAAGATTTGATATCAATCTATCGCAATTGCTCGTGGTTTTTCCTTTATAAAAGGATTGATAGTTAACGCAAGCATTATCAGCAGAATACATCCAATAGCATTGAGCCATAAATAAGCCACTACTTCATAATATCCGCAAATGCATATAATAGCTTCGGTAATTATTGCAGCAATGAACACGGCGGTACCATTAACATTTTTAAAATAAAAAGCAGTTACAAATACACCCAGTATAGTGCCGTATATAAACGAGCCCAGTTTGTTAACCGCCTCGAGCAGGTTACCCAAATGAGCAGCATACAGGGCCATACCAATGCAAACCAACCCCCAAAATACAGTTGCTAATCTTGACGCATTTAAATAATTAGCTGGGGTAGCATTAGGATTAATGGTACGTTTATATACATCAACCACGGTTGTTGATGCCAGTGAGTTAAGCGCGCTTGCTGTTGAACCCATCGAAGCCAAAAACACAATGGCTATCAGCAATCCTATCAATCCGCGGGGCAAATAATGCGTCACAAAATTAAGGAACACATAGTTGGTATCATCTGTATCGGCAAGGGCATTGTTTTTCTTCATCAGGTCAATACCTGCCTTTCGAACATTAGTTGTTTTTGCATCGGCTGATTTTAGTTCATCTTTGGCTTTGCTTATTCTTGCGTTGTCCTTACTATCCAGGGCTTGTACTAACGCTTTGGTTTTTTGCTGGCGGATATCAAAGGCCTTGGTGTATTCTGTTTCAAGTTTATTATACTCAGTTTTATAGCTGCTTTTTTCAATCTGCTTAACCTCGTATTGGTTAAAAAACATAGGCGGGCGGTTAAACTGGTAAAAAGCAAATACCAGTATGCCTATCAGCAGGATGCAAAACTGCATGGGTATTTTTATCAACCCGTTCATAATAAGCCCCAGCCTGCTCTGCCCTACCGAGCTTCCGGTTAAATAACGGCCCACCTGACTTTGGTCGGTGCCGAAATAAGATAACTGCAAAAAGAAACCACCTATAATACCGCTCCAAACATTGTATTTATTGTCGGGATTAAACTTCCAATCGATGATATTCATCTTGCCCATTTTGCCCGCTATTTTTAGAGCATGGGTAAAGTTTACACCATCGGGCAATAGCATAACCACCATAACGCCCGCCATAAACATCCCTGAAAATATAATGCTCATTTGCAGCAGTTGGGTATATGATACTGCCTTGGTACCCCCATAAACCGTATAAAAAATAACCAGCGAACCAATAAACAACGTAGTATAAACCGTATTAATATTTAATATAGTTGACAGGATTATGGATGGTGCGTAAATAGTAATACCGGTTGAAAGCCCCCGCTGTATCAGGAATAAGAAAGAGGTAAATACCCGCGTTTTCAGGTCAAAGCGCTGTTCCAGAAATTCGTAAGCTGTATAAACTTTAAGCTTGTGGAATATTGGCACGAACGTAATGCAAAGCACGATCATGGCTAGCGGCAGCCCAAAATAAAACTGCACAAAGCGCATCCCGTCTGAATATGCCTGTCCGGGGGCCGATAAAAAGGTAATTGCGCTGGCCTGTGTAGCCATTACCGATAGGCCAACATGGTACCAGGGCAATGAGCGGTTGCCCATTAAATACTGATCGATGTTTTTGTTGCTGCCGCTTTTCCATACACCGTATAGCACAATTGCAAGTATTGTAGCGGCAAGAACTATCCAATCGGTAACGCTCATTGAAGCAGATAGGTAATGAGCGAAAATACTAAAATTAAAAAAACCAGCCAAACAGCAACAATGCTGTAAAACTGGTTCCAGTTACGTATAAATGATGGCAGATCAGGATCAGGCGTCGCCACGACCCTTAACCATTACATTAACAAAGAATGCTGCGCTTAAAAGGCCTAAAACACCACCAACCAATATCCATCCAAATCCTTTATCTATAATACCTCCAACAAACAGGCCGGTAACTAATGCTACTAAATAGTATAAGTAATCGTAGCTTTTTTCTTCAGTGTCGTGATGTTTCATATCTATATATTGTAATGGCAACAAAATTAATGGATTAATTGATTATCCTATAATTTCTGACGATCATTTTTAATAAATTTTTATTCCAACACAATATAGTTATGCAGGGTGTTCCGTTTTGAGTGAGTGGAACACCCCGAACACCCTGGAACACCTTATTGTATTTAATAACCAACACTAATTTATAGGCTATTTCCCTATTCTATGCTATCTATTTATACATTTGCTTTATTATGATCATTGTAATTCAATGTAAGGACCAGATAGGCCTGGTTGCTACTATTACCGACGTGCTGGCCAAACAACAGCTTAACATTATTACACTGCGCGAGTATGTGGACCAAGCCGAGAACCTGTTTTTTATGCGCCTGGAAGTGGAAGAAACCACTGATACCGACGTGCTGAAACAGAATTTGGAACAACTACTGCCCCAAGGTGCAATAGTCCATATAAACCCTCTCCCCTTAAAAAAAGTGGTGGTAATGGTTACTAAGGAGTATCATTGCTTAACTGATATCCTTATCCGTAATTATTTTAATACACTGGGTGCATCGGTACAATGCGTTATCGGTAACCACCCCGACCTGCAAAATATATGCGAACGGTTTAGCATGCCTTTCTTCTTCATCTCGCATGAGCAAAAAAGCAAGGACGAATTTGAACAACAGATAACCGAAGTTATACAGCCATTTAAACCCGATTATATTGTATTAGCCAAATTTATGCGGATACTTTCGCCCGAATTTGTAGCAAAGTTCCCCATGCGGGTTATAAATATTCATCATTCATTTTTACCTGCCTTTGTTGGTGCTAACCCGTACAGGCAAGCTTATGAGCGTGGTGTAAAACTGATTGGCGCTACCGCGCATTTTGTCTCAAACGAATTGGACGAAGGCCCCATCATCGCGCAGCAAATAAACCCGGTAAACCACTCTTTTACCGTAGGTGATATGGTAAGTGCAGGAAAAGAAATTGAAACTGCCGTTTTGGCCAAAGCCCTTAAACTGGTTTTTGAGGATAGGGTATTTGTTTACAACAACAAAACGGTAGTATTTGAATAAACTTGGAAAGCCTTAAATTATATATGTTATTGTTGGGATGCAGGCCAAAAGGCAGGCTTACCGAGCAGCATGATATATTATTTGGTATAGGCAATGCACCAAAAGATCTGATATCACAAATAAACGCATTCTGGCCGGAAGCAAAAGGCAAGATACACGTAGATGCCTGGCGAACCGTTACCCATGTAGATGGCTATAAAATTAACGTATTTAATAAAGAGGCATCTGCCCCAAATGATCACCAGCTATTTTTTATAAACTTGGGCGGATATCTTCCTAACCAATTTGACGAACAGCATTATAAAGTATTGACAGTTTCAGGCAATATTGCCGATGCTATAACACAAGCTAAGCAAACCCTTTTTTACCAACACAATAATATGCCCGGCGCACCATCGCATATCGATGATAAATATGGTGTTAATGTGGACGATATTTACAATGTGAAAGATATTTTACCTGTAGAACTAAAAGAAAAGTACACGCTGCAAATAACCAAAGAGGAGGGTTTAGTTGAGGATGAGATGCATTTGGGTTATTTTCCGTTGCATGTGTTGCCGTAAAATATAATTAACCTTTTAGACCCCTTCCTCCTCCTTCCCCGAGGAAGGAATCGCACGTTGCCCTTCCGCTTTCCTTTTAAAGCCAAGGGCAACGTGCGATTCCCTCCCACCGGGAGGGTGCAGGGAGGAGTTAATTTCAACCATATAAATCACAAGTCACCCGCAGGTAATTTGCACATTTGCATATCCCCATATCTGCACATTTTAAGTATCTTTATATTAGTTAACTGACTTACTATGCTTAAAGGATTTTTTAACGTCCCGATGCCGCAAAACGAACCTGTATTAAACTATGGGCCAGGCAGCGCGGAGCGGGCCGCTCTTATAAATGCATTAAATACTGCCCGGGCTAATCGTATTGATATCCCAATGTATATTGGCGATAAAGAAGTGCATGACGGTAAAAAACTGGAGATCCACCCCCCGCACGACCATCAGCACTTATTGGCTAATTTCCCCGAAGGGGGTAAAACGACTGTTGAAGATGCTATAAATGCAGCTTTAACAGCCAAACCCGATTGGGAAAACCTACCCTGGGAACAACGTGCCGCTATATTTTTAAAAGCTGCCGACCTGATTGCAGGCCCATATCGTGCTAAAATAAATGCGGCTACCATGCTGGGGCAATCAAAAAATGCTTACCAGGCCGAGATCGATTCGGCTTGCGAGTTGATAGATTTCCTGCGGTTCAATGTATTTTACATGACCGAAATTTATAAGCAACAGCCACCTATTTCGCCAAAAGGTGTGTGGAACCGGGTTGAGCAACGCCCGTTGGAAGGTTTTGTATTCACCCTTACCCCTTTCAACTTTACGGCTATTGCAGGCAACCTGCCCTCATCAGCAGCAATGATGGGTAATGTGGTGGTTTGGAAACCTGCCTATACCCAAATTTATGCCGCCAATGTTATTATGCAGGTTTTCCGCGAAGCGGGATTGCCGCCGGGTATTATCAACCTGATTTATGTGGATGGCCCGGTTGCAGGCGATGTAATATTTAACCATCCTGACTTTGCAGGTATACACTTTACCGGATCGACCGCGGTATTTCAAAATATATGGCAAACCATTGGCAACAACATCCATAAATACAAAACCTACCCACGTATAGTTGGCGAAACCGGCGGTAAAGATTTTGTACTGGCACACCCCAGCGCTGATATTGATGTACTGAACACCGCATTGATACGCGGCGCGTTTGAGTACCAGGGGCAAAAATGCTCGGCTGCCTCAAGGGCCTACATTCCTGCATCTTTATGGCCCAACCTAAAAGAACTTTTACAGCGTGATGTAGCATCATTTAAAGTGGGTCCTGTTGAGGATTTTGGCAATTTTATTAATGCAGTTATCAGTGAGGCATCGTTTGATAAACTGGCTAAGTATATTGACAATGCTAAAAGCGATAAGGATGTAGAGATCATCACAGGCGGCAATTATGATAAAAGCAAAGGCTGGTTTATTGAGCCAACCATCATCAAAGTAAATGATCCTTATTATGTAACCATGTGTACCGAATTGTTTGGCCCGGTACTTACTGTTCATGTTTATGAAGATGAAAAATTTGATGAACTATTGGACGTGGTAGATAAAACATCCATTTACGCCTTAACAGGCAGCATTATAGCGCAGGACAGGTATGCCATTGCCAAAGCCACCCAGCATTTGCGCAATGCAGCAGGCAACTTTTACATTAACGATAAGCCTACCGGCGCGGTAGTTGGTCAGCAACCATTTGGCGGGGCCAGAGGTTCGGGAACAAACGACAAGGCAGGATCAATGATAAATTTGTTGCGTTGGGTATCACCGCGGACAATAAAAGAAACTTTTGATCCGCCGAAGGATTACAGGTACCCGTTTTTGGGGTAGGCAATAGATAATGGATCATAGTTCATAGTTAAAAAACACCATGAACTATGAACCAAGAACTATTTAAACTTAAACACATCCTCCATATTACTGCTATTGTAGGTGCTCACCTTCATATCGGTAATAATGCCGGTTTCAATACTATATACCCAGCCATGCACGCCTAATTTTTGGCCGCTTGCCCAGGCGTTTTGTACAATAGTGGTTTTACAAAGATTGTAAACGTTTTCGATCACATTTAATTCTACCAGGCGGTTCTGGCGGTCTTTTTCGTCTGCAATATCATTCAATTCATCGGCATGCAAACGATAAACGTCTTTAATATGGCGCAGCCAGTTATCAATAAGGCCAAATTCGTTATTGGTCATTGCAGCTATAACACCACCGCAGCCATAATGCCCGGTTACAATTACGTGGTGTACCTTTAATACGTTTACTGCATAATCAAGCACGCTCAACATATTCATATCGGTATGTATCACCATATTGGCAATATTGCGGTGCACAAATATTTCGCCGGGTTTGGTATTGGTTATCTGGTTAGCGGGTACACGGCTATCGGCGCAGCCTATCCACAACACCGGCGGGTTTTGACCTTTTGCCAGGTTACTAAAAAAATCAGGATCAACCGCCAGAGAATCGGTTACAAACTTTTCGTTACCTTTTAAAAGGTCATCATAAGTAATATTGGTAATATTTTGTGCGCACATAACAGATAGATAATAGTTGTAAAACTAATGCGGCTAAGATATAAATTATACCAGTGGTTTTAACAAAAAAACACCCCGACCGCATTACACAGCCGGGATGCAACTTAAAACATACAAAAAACAAAAATTAATGAACAGCTAACTCCTCGCTGTTTAATTCATATACATAACCCAGTATATCAGGACCACCGGTAGTTACTTTCAAATCCTTTATTAAACCCGATTTAATATCTATTATCCAGCCGTGTACTTCAAGGTCGCTGCGCTCTTTCCAGGCATTTTGTATAATGGTAGTTTTGCATAAATTATAGGCTTGCTCCATTACATTCAATTCTACCAAACGGTTAACTTTAGTTTCGTTATCAGTTATACGGTCAAGCTCGTGGCTGTGCAAGCGGTACACATCCTTAATATGCCTCAGCCAGTTGTCAATAAGCCCAAATTGTTTATGGCTTAACGCTGCAGCCACCCCACCGCAACCGTAATGCCCGGCAACTATTACATGCTTTACCTTTAATACATTAACGGCATAATCAAGCACACTAAGCATATTCATATCCGAATGCGAACAAACATTTGCTATGTTACGGTGCACAAACACTTCGCCAGGCTTGGTACTGGTTATTTGGTTGGCAGGCACGCGGCTGTCTGAACAGCCTATCCATAAAACCCCGGGGCTTTGTCCCTTTGCCAGTTTTTTAAAATAGTCCGGATCGGCTTTTAATTGTTCATTTACCCATTGGCGATTGCCTGATAGCAACGCGTTATAACTTTCTTTTTGAGCTAATTTTATATCTGTAGTAGTTACTACTTCTTTTTTATTTTCAGTTTTCATGTTTTCTTTTTTTAGTTAGCAGGCGAATAGATCAGTTCTTTTAAGCGGGGCACATCATATTTATCTTTAATACCCTTTAGTTGCACTATTATACCCCTGGTATAAGCATTATGCTTGTAATTGCGGATAATCTCCAGCACATCCGGGTCAATATACCGCGAGTTGGTGCCGTCAACAATCACTTCCGACTCTTTTGGCAGGCCGGTAAAGGTTACCTGTATGGCAGCCTTGTTTAAAAATGATACCTCTTCGGCCAGTTTAAGGTGAATGACCTTTTTATTTGAACTTTTTTCAATATGATAGAAGTAAGGATTACGCATATTGGTACGAAGGATATAAAATACGCCTACCAGCATGCCTATACCTACGCCTATCAGCAGATCGGTAAATACAACGGCGATAATCGTTACCGCAAACGGTATAAATTGGTTTAAGCCATTGTGCCACATGTGCTTGAACAAGCTTATCCGGGCCAGTTTATAACCAGTCATTAATAATATTGACGCAAGGCACGATAACGGGATGTAATTGATCAGCTTCGGTATAAATAATAACGATAACAGCAGCAACATGCCATGTAAAATAGCACTTATTTTGGTACGCGCACCGGCATTAACGTTGGCCGACGACCGTACAATTACCGCTGTAAGTGGAAGGCCGCCTAATAAACCGCTTACGATGTTACCCGTACCTTGTGCAACCAATTCACGGTTAGTTGGCGATATTCTTTTTATCGGATCTATCTTATCTACCGCTTCCAAACTCAGCAGGGTTTCTAAACTGGCTACAATGGCTAAGGTAGCAGCGGTTATCCAAACCTGCTTTTGGCCTATGGCCGAAAAATTTGCGGATTTAAATAGTCCGAAAAATTCGTCGGCACTGTTTACCACAGGTATGGTTACCAGTTGTTTGGCGCGCAATGCAAAATCAGTACCGTTAAACAACAGGCTTAAAATAATGCCCGATGTTACCACCAGTAACGGAGCAGGCACAATGGCCAGTTTTTTAAATCTCGGCCAGTATATCATTATGGCTAATGATACCGCGCTGATAATTACCGCACCATAATTGATCTTAGCCAGCGCACTGAATAAGCCGGAAAAAGTATTATCATGATCTATCTGGGCAAACTTTTCGTCGCCCTCAAAATCGACATCATAACCCACCGCATGCGGAAACTGTTTCATGATCAGTATAATACCAATGGCTGCCAGCATCCCCTCAATAACTGCCGAAGGAAAATAGTTAGCAATGGTACCTGCCTTTATAATACCCAGTATTATTTGAATTACACCCGCCAATACTATACTCAGTAAAAAAGTTTCGTACGAGCCTAAAGTAGCTATAGCATTAAATACAATTACCGTTAAACCGGCGGCCGGGCCCGCAACACTAAGTTGCGAGCCACTTATAGAACCAACTACTATACCGCCGATAATGCCGGTTAATATACCGGCAAATAAGGGTGCGCCCGAAGCCAATGCTATACCAAGGCATAATGGCAGGGCAACTAAAAAAACTACGATGCTTGAAGGAATATCCTTCTTTAAGTTTTTAGATAAAAAATATTTTTGGAGATTGAAGCCGCCCATTGCAGCCCCATCCTGTTTAAATTGCATAGGATATAATTTTAAATGAAAATTTAAATGAATAGCAGTACAACCGGTTATGTTAAAACAACCGGCAAATTTTCATTTAAGCGTTGGGAGGCGGGGTGGGTACCGTAGGGTGATAGAGTTGTACCGGTAACGTTTTTTCTAAATTATGCAGTATATTAACTTCCTGCAATATAACGGGGCTAAATTCAAAGAAAGAGATAAAGTGCTCATCGCAAGCCTTTTTCTCTTTTAAGGCATCTTTGTCTACATCCCCCTTTTCTGCTTTGCTTTCATGCTCTAACTGCATAATAACAGCTATAGCCAGCTTACTGTCAAACATCGAAAATAAAGGCATT
Organism: Mucilaginibacter sp.; assembly: GCA_025929405.1. GTDB lineage: Bacteria > Bacteroidota > Bacteroidia > Sphingobacteriales > Sphingobacteriaceae > Mucilaginibacter. The sequence goes on from JAICMD010000015.1 coordinate 13,798, forward strand.
ACCGATATAAACATCTTTATAAAAAAGACGAATATAAACAGCATGCTGATGTATTTTCTTGTTTGATTAGGACTGCTCACTTGGGCAAATATAAAATTTTAACTTGTCATAACTAACGCGAAAAATCACAAATAGTTGTTTTATTATTACTTTTAACGATAACAATATCAAAAATTTTGAAAGACAAACTTAAAGCACTGAAACATAAACGTGGGCAGGCCCTGGTTGGCGGCGGACAGGCACGTACCGAAAGTCAGCATAAAAAAGGGAAACTAACCGCCCGTGAGCGACTGCATTTTTTGATGGACGAGGGATCTTTCAATGAAATTGGAATGCTGGTTACCCACCGTTCTGCAGATTTCGGCATGGAGCAGGAAAAATATCCGGGCGATGGCGTAGTAACCGGCTATGGCACCATTAACGGCAGGCTCACTTATGTTTATGCGCAGGACTTTACCGTATTTGGCGGATCGCTTTCGGAAACTCAAGCCGAAAAAATATGCAAAATATTAGATATGGCGCTTAAAAACGGTGTGCCCGTTGTAGGGCTTAACGATTCGGGGGGAGCGCGCATACAAGAAGGGGTATCATCATTAGGTGGCTATGCCGATATTTTTTACCGCAACACAATGGCATCGGGCGTGGTGCCGCAAATATCGGCCATAATGGGACCTTGTGCGGGTGGTGCAGTTTACTCGCCCTCAATTACCGATTTTATTTTAATGGTAGAAAATACGTCTTACATGTTTGTTACCGGCCCCAATGTTGTAAAAGCCGTTACACACGAGGATGTAACTTCCGAAGAATTAGGCGGAGCAGATACCCATGCGGCAAAATCAGGCGTGGCGCATTTTGCCTGTGCCAATGAGATAGAAGCTATTAACCATATCAAAAAACTATTAAGCTACCTGCCGCAAAATTGTGAGGATAAACCTGTTGCACTGCAATACCAACCCGCCAATGAATACCGTGCCGAGCTTAATACCTTATTGCCCGATAACCCCTCACAACCCTATGATATGCACCAGGTTATTGCACAGATTATTGATGCGGGTTCATTTTTAGAGGTACATAAAGATTTTGCCGAGAACGTTATTATTGGTTTTGCCCGCCTGGGTGGGCGCAGCATAGGCGTAGTGGCTAACCAGCCCGCATTTTTGGCGGGGGTACTCGATAATAATGCATCGCGCAAGGCTGCACGTTTTGTACGCTTTTGCAATAGCTTTAACATTCCGCTGCTGGTATTTGAAGATGTGCCCGGCTTTTTGCCTGGAACCGATCAGGAATGGAACGGCATAATAACTAATGGCGCTAAACTTTTATATGCCTTTTGCGAGGCTGCCGTACCACGCATCACGATTATTACCCGTAAAGCCTATGGCGGCGCTTATTGTGTAATGAACTCCAAACATATTGGTGCCGATATAAATTTTGCCTGGCCCACTGCCGAAATTGCCGTAATGGGTGCCAAAGGCGCTGCCGAAATTATTTTTAAGCGCGAAATAACTACCGCCGAAGATAAAGCCGCCAAATGGGTAGAAAAGGAACAGCTATATTCCGATACCTTCGCCAATCCTTATCGCGCCGCCGAGCGTGGCTTTATTGACGAGGTAATTGAACCTGCCGAAACACGTCAGAAATTAATTGCAGCCTTTGCCATGCTTGAAAATAAAGTAGTTAATAATCCGCGTAAGAAACATGGGAATATTCCGTTGTGATTTCGGATGTCGGATTTTCAATTTCGAATTTATTTTTTGTATCAAACAAACCCCTAAAACTCTTAATTTACAGGCTTAATTAACTGAACTGAATATGAAAAAAATATCTGCTTTTAAAAAGCTTATACTTATTATAAGTATTTGTTTGCCCAATTATTTACTTGCCCAAAAAGCCAAACCAAACTGGCAAAATCTCGACCTTAAAACTGATAGCGTTTTTGGCATCAGTACAGAAAAAACTTACAACGAATTGCTGAAAAATAAAAAGCACACTACCGTTTTAGTAGCAGTTATTGATGGTGGAGTTGATATTAATCATGAGGACCTTAAATCGATAATATGGAATAACCCCCGCGAAGTTGCCGCAGATAACAAGGATAACGACAAAAATGGCTACATAGATGACATGCATGGCTGGGACTTTATAGGATCGGCAAAGGGTGATGTTAATTTTGATAACCTGGAGATTACCCGTTTAGTAAGGCAATACAAAAACAAATTTGCCGCTATGGATACCACTAAATTAACAGGCAAAAACCAAACTGACTTTGAAGAATACCGTAAGTTAAGAACAGAGTTGGCTGATCAAACCCAAAAGGCTCAAGCTGCTTATGATAAGTATAGCAAGATCAACGACCAGTTAACTGCATTTTTAACCAAGCTCAATAATCAAAACCCTGATGTTAATACCATTAATAATTATCAAACCCAAAATGATGATGAAGCATACATTAAACGCATACTACTTGCAAACCTGGGCAACTACGCAAGTGTAACCGCCTTCAGAAATCAAGCGGTTGCTGCAGCTATTAAACATTATAAAGAGCAACTGGATTATCATTACAACCTTAATTTTGACCCAAGAAGCATAGTAGGCGATAATTACGCCAATATTAATGAACGCAATTACGGCAATAATGATGTAACCGGTCCCGATGCCGATCACGGCAGCCATGTTGCGGGTATTATTGGCGCAGTGCGGGATAATAATTTAGGTATAAGCGGTGTTGCCAATGATGTGCGCATCATGTCGGTACGTACAGTGCCTAATGGTGATGAAAGGGATAAAGATGTTGCTAATGCCATCCGTTATGCTGCGGCCAACGGCGCTAAGGTTATTAATATGAGCTTTGGTAAGCCCTACTCTTACAATAAAAAAGCCGTTGATGACGCCGTTAAATTTGCCATGAGCAAAGACGTGCTGATTGTACATGCTGCCGGCAACGACAATAAAAATACCGACGTTGAATATAATTTCCCTACCCGTAAATATCTTGACGGTAACGAGGCAAAAGCCTGGATAGAAATTGGTGCGTCTGACCTGAAAGATGATAAAACATTAAAAGCCTATTTTTCTAACTACGGCAAAAAAGCGGTTGATGTATTTGCACCCGGTGTAGCCATTTATTCAACTGTTCCGGGATCAGCTTATGCTGATCATAGCGGCACCAGTATGGCATCGCCGGTTGTGGCGGGTTTGGCGGCCCTTATTCGCTCGTACTATCCAAAATTAACCGCATTACAGGTAAAGGATATTATCATGAAATCGGCTATAAAAATAGACCATGACGTTACCATTAAAGACGACACTACCGAGCGCAGCGTTCCCTTTAGCGATATTTGTGTTAGTGGTGGCGTGGTAAATGCGTATAATGCTTTAAAGCTGGCAGCCACTTATTAATGCTGTATATTGAGCAAATACGCCCAGAGCTTACCTGGCGCCTGCGGCAAAGTGTATTGTATTCTGCCAAAAAATTATATCAGATGGAAATGGACGAGGATAACAACGGATACCATTTTGGCGCATTTCAGGATAACAAATTGGTAGCCGTAGTTTCCTTGTTCTTAAATGGCGAGGATTGCCAGTTCCGTAAATTTGCGGTGAATAATTCAACGCAGCATCAGGGTGTAGGTTCAGCGTTATTGCAACACATCACCAATTTTGCTATTGATGAAAGCGCTACAAGGTTATGGTGCAACGCACGTACAACAGCCATTGGCTTTTACCTTAAACAGGGGTTTAATCATACGGGCAAACTATTCACCAAAAACGGGGTTAATTACGAGATATTGGAGAAAAAACTTTAATGCGACAGATGGTTACAATACTTTGTTTACCATCTGCTTTACTATATTTGCTTGCCGCCAAAACGGCTTATTAATAAATAAATTATGGCTAAAAAGAAAACAGACGAGCAGCAACATGTTGCCGTAGTAAATGATACCTCACTGGCGTTTTTTGAAAAATATATTAACAACCCCTCGCCTACCGGTTTTGAATGGAAAGGCCAGGAACTTTGGCTTGAATACCTGAAACCTTATATTGACGAGCATTACGTAGATGCTTATGGCACCGCGGTTGGTGTTATTAATCCGCAAGCTGAATATAAAGTAGTAATTGAGGCGCATGCCGATGAGATATCGTGGTTTGTAAACTATATCACCAGTGATGGTTTGATATATGTAATACGCAACGGCGGTTCCGACCATCAGATAGCCCCATCAAAGCGTGTTGATATCCATACAGATAATGGTGTGGTAAAGGCTGTATTTGGCTGGCCTGCCATCCACACCCGTTTAGGCGGCGAAAAGGAAGAGGCGCCATCACTAAAAAACATCTTTTTAGATTGCGGCTGCACCAGCAAGGAAGAGGTTGAAAAACTGGGCATACACGTAGGCTGCGTAATTACTTATGAAGACGAGTTTACCATCCTCAACAATCGTTACTATGTGGGCCGTGCGCTGGATAACCGTGCAGGCGGCTTTATGATTGCCGAGGTTACCCGCCTATTAAAAGAAAACAACATTAAGCTGCCCTTTGGCCTGTACATTGTAAATGCCGTACAGGAGGAAATTGGCCTGCGCGGTGCCGAAATGATAGCCCATCGCATTAAACCTAATGTAGCTATTGTTACCGATGTAACACATGATACCCAAACCCCGATGATAAGCAAAATTACCCAGGGCGATTTAGCTTGCGGTCGCGGCCCGGTAGTATCTTATGCTCCGGCGGTACAAAACAATGTTAATAAATTACTTATCGAAACCGCCCAAAAAGCAAATATACCTTTCCAGCGCCAGGCATCATCTCGCTCAACAGGTACCGATACCGATGCGTTTGCTTACAGTAACGAGGGGGTACCATCAGCATTGATATCATTGCCGTTAAGGTATATGCATACCACGGTTGAAATGATACATAAAGAGGATGTGGATAATGTTATCCGCCTGATATACGAGGTATTGCTGAATATTCAATCAGGACAGGATTTCAGGTACATTAAATAATCTGCACTAAACAATATGTTAACTTATTTGTCGTAACTGGCAATATATTTATTAAAACTCAATGAAACCCACATTATTAATTTTAGCCGCAGGCATGGCAAGCCGTTATGGCAGCATGAAGCAAATAGACGGCTTTGGCCCACATGGCGAAACCATTATTGATTACTCTATATATGATGCTATAAAAGCAGGCTTTGGCAAAATAGGCTTTATCATACGCGAAGAATTTGCCGATTCGTTTAAATCTATCTTCGAGCCTAAATTGAATGGCAAAGTAGAAACGGATTATATTTTTCAAAGTTATGACCTGAAGCCTTTCGGTATTGATAAAACTATTGAACGCGCCAAACCCTGGGGAACGGCACACGCGGTATTAGCTGCCCGCAACCAGGTGAACGAGCCTTTTTGCGTAATTAATGCGGATGACTATTATGGTTACGATGCTTTTGAAAAGATGGCCAAATTTTTAACCACCGAAGCAAGCGAAAAGCAGTACGCTTTGGTAGGTTACCAGATAGATAAAACGTTGTCTGACTACGGTTCAGTATCGCGCGGCGTTTGCGAAGTTGATGCGGACGGTAACATGACCGAAGTAAACGAGCGTACTGAGGTATATTTTAAAGAAGATGGCAGCGTAGCTTACAAAGATGCAACCGGCGAACATGCTTTGCCAAATGACAAGCGCGTATCCATGAATTTTTGGGGCTTTACGCCTGCTGTATTTAAGCAAAGCGAGCAGATGTTCCGCGATTTTGTGGAAGCAAATGAGAATAACCCGAAAGCCGAATTTTTTATTCCACTGGTGGCTGATAAGCTGATAAAATCAAACATTGCTAATTTTAAAGTTATCCCTACCCCATCAAAATGGTTTGGTGTAACTTATAAAGAGGATAAACCTATTGTACAAAAATCAATATCAGAATTGGTGGCTAACGGTACTTACCCTGAGAACCTTTGGGGATAAAACAATTACTTATATTCAGACTTACGAAGTTTTAAAAACTTCGTAAGTCTATATTTACTCTTTAGTAGCAAACGGCACCTATCCCGAAAATTTATGGGGATAAAACATACTACCTGTAGAGACGCAAAGTGTTTGCGTCTCTACTTTTTTTAAACCAAAGTATTTCTATCCTGTTAAAATTATATGCAGATCGAAATTTTAGGCAATGCTGATACCGTAAGCGCAGCAAATAATGCTTTAATAATCAACACGCCACAGGCACAGGCAACAGTTACTATTTACAGCCCAACCATCATCAGGGTTTGTATAACCAGAAATAAAGAGGCCGATGCCTCTTTTGCTGTAATAAAACAACCTGTAAGCTTAGCTGAGCATACAGAAACAACCAAAGCAGTTGAAATCAACACATCTGCGTTAAAACTGGTTATCAATAAATCGCCCTTGCGTTTTAATTTTTATACCGCTGATGGCAAAGCATTAAGCGAGGATGACCCGCGTTTTGGCACCAACTGGCAGGATTCGCGGGTTATTACGTACCGCAAATTATATCCCGATGAAAAGTTTATTGGCTTGGGCGAAAAGACCGGCGATCTTAACCGCCGTGGCAGCCATTATGTAAACTGGAATACGGATGCGCCATTTCATGGTATCACTACTGATCCGCTATATAAAACCTTTCCGTTTTTTGTTGGCCTGCATAGTGGCTTAACTTATGGGTTGTTTTTTGATAATACCCATAAAAGCTATTTTGATTTTGGTGCCACTACTGATGAGCAAACCAGTTGGTTTGGTGCTGATGGCGGGGATATGAATTATTATTTCTTCGGAGCGCAAGGCATCAGGCAAATTATCCAGGATTATACCTGGCTAACCGGTCGTATGGAAATGCCGCCGCTTTGGAGCCTGGGTTACCAGCAATGCCGCTGGAGCTATATGAGTGACGAGGAGGTTTTAGAAGTAGCATCTACATTCAGGGAACGGCAGATACCGGCTGATGTGATGTATTGCGACATTGATTATATGGAAGGCTTTAAAATCTTCACCTGGAATAAAGACACTTTTGCTAACCCCAAAAAAATGATAGACCAGTTAAAGGAAATGGACTTTAAACTGATAACTATTGTTGACCCCGGTATAAAAATTGAAAAAGGTTATCAACAATATGATGAAGGGATGGAACGGGGTTACTTTGCCACCTACCCTGATGGCCAACCTTATACGGCCAGCGTTTGGCCGGGCCGCTGCCATTTTCCTGATTTTTTAAATGATGAGGTAAAGGAATGGTGGGGTGCATCATTTACTGCGCTGACCGAACCCGGTGTTGAAGGGTTTTGGAACGATATGAATGAGCCTGCAGCCTGGGGGCAAAATGTACCCTGGCTGGTAAAGTTTGGCAAACGTTTTATGCCCGAGATACGCAACGTTTACGGCATGGAAATGGCCAAAGCTACCTACAATGGCGTACGCAAAATATTGGGCAATAAACGCCCGTTCGTATTAACGCGTGCGGCATACTCCGGCACTCAACGCTATTCGGCTATATGGACTGGCGACAACTCGGCTAGTGATGAGCACATGCTTATGGGGCATCGTTTGGTAAATAGCTTGGGCATAACCGGCATATCATTCACCGGGGTTGATATCGGTGGTTTTATTACCGACCCTACTCCAGAATTAATGGTACGCTGGAACTCATTAGGCGTGTACACACCTATGTTACGTAACCATTCATCCGAAGGTACACTTAGGCGTGAACCATGGCAATGGGGCGAAGAAAACGAAGCCATTATTAAAAAGGATATTGAACAGCGTTACCGCTTGTTACCTTATATCTATTCGGGCTTCTATCAGTCAACCCAAACCGGGTTACCGCTTAACCGAACGCTTGCTATTGATTATACTAACGATGAAAAGGTATTTGACACCAAATACCAAAACCAGTTTTTATTTGGCGATTTTATGCTGATAGCCCCGGTAATCAGTACCGTGCAGACAGCCGACGTTTATTTGCCCGAAGGTGATTGGTACCGCCTAAGCAGCGGAGAGAAGTTTAAAGGTAAGCAGGTTGTAAACGCCGCTGCGCCGTTAACAGATCTGCCGGTATTTATTAAAGCCGGTGCCATTATCCTCATGCAAAATATTGTACAAAGCACTGCCGAAAAAGGCGATGGTATATTGGAACTGCATATCTGGAACGGCACAAAACCAACAGAGTTTGTTTATTATGAAGATGATGGCACGACTTATAATTATGAAAAAGGCGAATATTATAAACGTGTTATTACTTTCACCCCTCAACAAAAAACTATTGTGTTAAGCGCCGCAGAAGGCAAGTTTACATCCAGGTATAATACTATCAAATTGGTAATGCATGGATTTGGCAAAGCTGCAAGTAAGGAAGTGACAAATAAGAATGATGAGATAACGATAACTTACTGATTTTCTTACGCCCGCAATAACAAAAACCAACCCCATATTATTTCTTGCACACAAAAAAAGCCCGGCAAAAATATATTTTGCCGGGCTTTATATTAAGATTTAAACGTATTATTTGCTGTCGTCTTTAACTTCCTCAAAGTCAACATCTGTTACGGTATCGCCATGATCCTGCGGACCGGCACCTGCTGCTCCTGCGTCAGGGCCTGCCTGGCCACCAGCTTCGGCAGATGCTTTATACATATCCTCAGAAGCGGCTGTCCATGCAGTGTTCAACTCATTTTGGGCAACTTCAATATCGGCTAAGTTTTTAGCTGAGTAAGCTGCTTTTAATTTAGTTAAACCTTCTTCAATAGCTGTTTTCTTTTCAGCAGGGATCTTATCACCGTATTCTTTCAATTGTTTTTCGGTCGAGAAGATCAATGCATCAGCGCTGTTCAGTTTTTCAACTTCTTCTTTTGCTCTTTGATCCGCTTCGGCGTTAGCTTCAGCTTCGTCCTTCATTTTCTTGATCTCGGCATCAGTTAAACCTGATGAAGCTTCGATACGTATTTTTTGTTCTTTGCCGGTAGCTTTATCTTTTGCCGATACATTTAATATACCGTTGGCATCGATATCAAAAGTTACCTCTACCTGTGGCACACCACGAGGTGCAGGTGGGATACCATCCAGATGGAAACGGCCTATAGTGCGGTTAGCCGATGCCATTGGGCGCTCACCTTGCAATATATGTATCTCAACAGATGGCTGGTTATCAGATGCGGTTGAGAAAGTTTCTGATTTTTTGGTTGGGATAGTTGTGTTCGACTCGATCAGTTTGGTCATTACACCACCCATTGTTTCAATACCTAACGAAAGCGGGGTAACGTCTAACAACAACACATCCTTAACCTCACCGGTTAATACACCACCTTGTATAGCGGCACCAATAGCTACCACCTCATCAGGGTTTACACCTTTTGAAGGGGTTTTGCCAAAGAATTTTTCTACAGCTTCCTGTATAGCTGGTATACGGGTTGAACCACCTACCAAAATTACCTCATCAATATCTGATGTGCTTAAACCTGCATTTTTTAATGCTGATTTACAAGGCTCAATGGTACGTTTGATCAGGCTATCAGCCAGTTGCTCAAATTTAGCACGGGTTAAAGTTTTAACAAGGTGCTTAGGCATGCCGTCAGCAGCAGTAATGTATGGTAAGTTAACCTCGGTTTGTGCCGAGCTTGATAACTCAATTTTAGCTTTCTCTGCTGATTCTTTTAAGCGTTGCAGGGCCATTGGGTCCTTACGCAGGTCAATACCTTCATCGCTTTTAAATTCGTCAGCCAGCCAGTCAATAATTACTTGGTCAAAGTCGTCACCACCTAAGTGCGTATCACCATCGGTTGATTTTACTTCAAATACACCGTCGCCCAACTCCAGTATAGATACGTCATGCGTACCGCCACCGCAGTCAAACACGGCAATTTTCATGTCTTTATGCGCTTTGTCAAAACCATAAGCCAAAGCTGCAGCAGTAGGCTCGTTAATGATACGACGAACTTTTAAACCTGCAATTTCGCCCGCTTCTTTAGTGGCCTGGCGTTGCGCATCGTTAAAATAAGCCGGCACGGTAATAACCGCCTCACTTACTTCGGTACCCAAAAAGTCTTCGGCAGTTTTTTTCATTTTCTGCAATATCATTGCCGAAATTTCCTGCGGGGTATATTTTCTGTCGCCGATCTCAACACGCGGGGTGTTGTTATCGCCTTTAACCACTTTATAAGGTACGCGTTCAACCTCTTTGGTAACCTCGTTAAACTGGTTACCCATAAAGCGCTTTATAGATGAAATAGTTTTAGTAGGATTTGTAATAGCCTGGCGTTTAGCAGGATCACCTACTTTACGTTCGCCGTTGTCAATAAAAGCTACCACAGACGGCGTAGTACGTTTTCCCTCGCTGTTTGCAATAACTACAGGCTCATTACCTTCCATTACCGCAACGCACGAGTTTGTTGTTCCTAAGTCGATTCCAATTATTTTAGACATATGATTATATTGTTTTTACGTGATTGATTGTTTACTACCAAAGACGCAAAATATTGCGTCTCTACATCATTTATCAATGCGTATGCCAAGTTGAGTTTGGCAGATTTATTAAGGCAGAAAGGCAAAAGGCGAAAGGTTAAAGGTATTATTTAGGCAGAATTAAGTGCGTAAACGGTGACAGAGTGGCAGAGGTTAGTGATAAATCAAATTACATATTATAAGTAAAACAACTACCGACAAGCCCATACATAAGTAAAATACTTTATCTGTTTTACGAAATATTGCATTGAAAATATCTATCACAAATATTATAAATGTAAAAGCTGCGCATGGCAAACCGGAGTCCGGTATCTGTTTATATGTATCCGATGCATTAAATGAATATATAACATACCAGATATAAATTAAATGCCATATTAGGGCTGCAGCATGTTTTTTCGAAAAATTTAAGA
>JAICMD010000157.1 GCA_025929405.1 Mucilaginibacter sp.
ACCATCGGCAATAGCTTGCTTTACCTGGTTAGCAGCATCGTTATTGCCTGCTATAAATGCTTTTTCAAGCAGCTCAATGGCTTCTTCTTCGGGCGGCAACACATCTAGATATAAAACCTCCTCCTTTTCGCCACGGCGCATAGCCAAAACACGGTGCGATGGCGCCGATTTAACCGGCTCCTCCCAATCAAAATAATCTTTGTATTTAATCCCCGCTTCTTCCTTGCCCGCAACTACCCTTGACTTAAAGGTGCCTTTCTCCATAAACAAAGCGCGCATTGTGGTGCGCACTTCTACGTCCTCGCTTACCAGTTCGGCAATGATATCCCTTGCACCGCCTAAAGCCTCCTCAATATCCTTAACGCCTTTTTCTTCATCAATATATTTTTCGGCTTCGGCAGTTATATCAAATTTATTCTGAGCCAGTAATGCATCTGCAAGCGGCTGTAAGCCTTTCTCGCGGGCAATAGTAGCACGGGTTTTTCTTTTAGGGCGATAGGGCAAATAAATATCCTCCAATAACACCATCGTTTCCGCTTCGTTTATCTGCTTTTCCAGTTCTGGCGTTAGCTTACCCATTTCGGTAAGCGAGTTTAATATCGCTTCCCGGCGTTTATCCAAGTCGCGCAGTTGCTGTATACGGTCGCGCAGGCCAGCTACTTGCACCTCGTCCAAACTACCGGTAACTTCCTTTCGGTAGCGGGATATAAAGGGCACGGTTGCACCTTCGTCCAATAACTCAATGGTAGCAATAACCTGCTTTTCGGCAATGGCAAACTCAACAGCTAATTTTTTAGAATGCGGTATCATGTAAATTTATAATAGGAAAGCGAAAATGGGATTATACGGGGAGATGTGAAAGGGATGTTGGTAAATACTAAGATTAAAAGATTCTATGATCGTAAGATTACTTTCCTGCTTTCTTCCCCTTAGCCAAATTCTTCTCTACCCTATATTTTACAATGCGCGTTACCAAATCCAGCGGCAAAGGTTTATCAATAGCAAACTGCAAGGTGCCTTTACCTTCCCGGTATTGTGCAGTTTCTTTTATAAAAGCTTCAATACCAACGGGCGCGGGATAAAAGCCGATATGCCCTTTGTATCCGCCAAAATGTACCAGGTTCCCATTTAGCACAAACGTAGGGATGCCATATTTTATAGCCTCGGTTGCTTCAGGTGCGGCAGCGTGGATAGTTGCACGTAATTGCTCCAATTTTTCCCTTACATCATCCGGAAAATCAGCTATATATTCATCAATATTTTTTGCAGATTCGGCTTTCATATTTTTCAATTAAAATCAAATATATGAGGGCTATTAATAAATATGACGGGGTGAACGTGACAGAATCAATGACCTAATGCGCCAATCTTATAATTATAACAATCCTACAAATCTTAGTTAAAATGGTACAAAAAAACCACATCCCCGGTATAGGCCGGTTTTTTCTGCTCCTCAATTTCAAGCTCAACAGCAATAGTGGCTTTAGTAACACCCCTTAAATTTAAAATATTAGTGAGTTTAGCTTTTAGGCGTATCCGGCTGTTAACTGTTACTGCCTGTGCAAAACGCAGGTTTTCTATACCGTAATTAATCTGCATTTTAAAATTTTTTATCTCGGCAATTTGCTCCCATAAATAGGGCAGCAATGATAGTGTTAAATAACCGTGTGCAATAGTTGCTTTAAACGGCCCTTCATTTTGTGCACGTTGTTCGTCAGTATGTATCCACTGATGGTCCAGTGTAGCATCTGCAAATTTGTTTATCTGATCCTGATTAATGGTATGCCAGTTTGATACGCCCAATTCCCGACCCAGATATGCTTCAAAATCGTTATGGCTTGCTATGGTTATCATGATAGTATGTAATTGATGCGGTAAATGTAATAAACATAGCCTTATTTACTATCACAGGCTCATACACTTTGTCAGCGTCATCGCCCCAAAAACACAAAAACCCCGTAAAAGGGGTTTTCATTATGCTTATTGCAATTTATTCTATTTAAAAAGGCAGGTCGTCATCTTCTGCGGTCGAACTGATATCAGCCGGCGGAGCATATTCAGGAGTTGAGTTGTTTGCCGCGCCGCTCAATACGTTTATCCGCCATAACTGTAGCGAGTTAAAATAGCTTTTTTTGCCTGTCTTATCCGTCCATGGACGACCACGCAGGTTAAAGAAAACCTCAACGTCATCACCAACTTTTACATTATCCAATAAGCTGCAGCGTTCCTGCATTGCTTCAAACTTTAAGTATTCAGGGTATTGAGGGTTCTCCACATACTCAACTATTAGTTCACGTTTTTTAAGCGAATCTGTTACCTGTTGGGTTGGGGCCACTTCATGTACTTTGCCTTTAATATCCATAGCATTAAAAATTAAAATGTAAAGTTAATAGATAGGAAATGAAATTAAGGGTTATTTAATTCATATTTTTGCATAATATCATGCAAGTTTTCCACACTGAAATTAACAAAGTTTTCAATAAGTGTCATTAATGTGCTTTTAAAGGCTAATTAGCGCCTTTTTGTTTATATCAATAATCATTAAGCCACGTATATTTGCATAAAATTTGTTACTCGTTTGTTACTCGTTTTTTTTAAAACATGAATGCAACTATTTTAAGGCGCCCGTTAAAGAAGAACCGAACCAGTTTGTTGTTGGATATATCGGTAAACGGCAAAAGAAAACAAAAAACTTTAAAGCTATATTTATTTACTAAACCCAAGACGCAAGAAGAAAAGGATCAAAATAAAATAATTTGGAGGAAGGCCGAACTGATTAAATTCCGCACATTAAATAACTTACATGATTCCGCTCACCAAATTACGCAAGTATCAAAAAACAATATTCTTTTATTGGACTATTTTAATGGTTTAGTAACCTTAAAAAAACAAAGCAAAAGTTCTATGATTTGGCATAGCGCCGTTGAAATTCTTAAGGATTATATAGGGGACAAACCAAAGCTTTTGAGGAAGGTTACCGAATCGGATATCGAAGACATAAAAAAATATTTTCTTACAATTTATGTTAAAAAGAATGATAAGGCCCTAAGTGTTAGTTCTGCAGCGACTTATTTTTCTAAAATTAAAGCAGGATTTAATATTGCGTTCAAAGAGAAACTAATTGCTTATAAAATTGCAGAAAATGTCAAGTCGCTACCGAAATAAACAAAACCGAGACAATACTTAACAATAGATGAATTAAAAAAGCTAAAAGTCACCGATTGTGATAACCCACTTTTAAAAACCGCATTTCTATTTAGTGCTTTAACTGGCCTACGGTGGATTGACATATCTAAACTGACTTGGGGTAACATCAAACATTCATCTGATAGAGGCCACTATATCATGTTTACTCAACAAAAAACTGGCTCTGAAGAATGGATATCAATTAATGGCCAAGCTATTGATTTATTAGGCAATCGGGAGGGAGATGATGTAGTAATATTTAAGCGCTTATCTTACTCTCCCCATTTTAAGACTATTTTTAAACGATGGCTTTCAAAAGCCGGAATCGATCGGACAATTACCTTTCATTGTGCTAGGCATTCTTTCGCATCTGCTCTTGTATCAAAAGACGTTAATATGTTAACAATATCTAAGATGCTTGGCCATAAAGATATACGTACTACTCAAATTTACTCTCAGGTTGTAGATAAAGCAAAAATCGAGGCGGCACAGCTATTAGACATATCCTAAAACTGTCACCATCGCCAACTTCAGGCATTAACCAGTTTTGTTTAATTGCTTTTTAAAGTCAAAGATCGCTTTAGCATAACCTACAATGTTTTCCAATAAAATATTGCTGTTGATGTCTGTAACCATAAAAAAATCATATGGTTGACCTTCTATCTCTACTGCTTGTTTTTCGCGGCCATAAACTTTACTAAATCCTTCTATAGTTGTGCCAGGGGTACTCCCGCCTGCCTTCCCATTATGTAGCAAATATATATTGTTGTTAAAATCTTTAGCAAATATTCCTGCATGGCCACCATGTCCTTTTATGGCGCAATTAAATTCGCAATCACCTCTATTAAGTACCTTGGGGTTGGGGAATCCGAACCCGACCGGGTTCCAGTATTTATTTTTGTTTTTTTCAACCTTTGAACCCCACCAAAAGTCGTAAAATCCTGAATAACAAACCGCTATCGTTTGTTTACCTTCTGGGCCTCCGCAAGGGATAACAAGTTCCTCATGTGGATTTTCCGACAATTTTTTGTAAAGATGATTAATTGAATCTTGGATTTTTTGCTCGTTTGTTATTGAAAATAGCTTCATATCGCTACAAAGTAAAACAACAACAATGCAATAACCAAACGGCCGTTGTGCTTGACGCACTAATCAGGTTCCTCCCTCTCCGCCATATAATTTACAAACATGCCCTTATTTTAAAATAGAGGCATATTATAACCAAATGGCGCATTGTGGGTGTAAAAAAGGATGCAATTGATTATTATTTTTAATCTCCTTGCGGGTATTTCCTCTTTATTAGCTTGAATATACTTTTAAATCAATGTTCGCCACTACGTGCAAATAATGGGCTGTGTTTCCCAACAACAAACGAATATCGTCCGAGACATTAGCCTTAGCCATTCCAGGTTGTACAATTGACATATGAAACTTAACTTTCTTAGTCCATTTTGCAGCATTTAATAATGTTTCGAGTTGATCTGTCGTTCCCTTAATTAAACGACTGCACGTAACACCACTTTCTGTCTTATTTATTTTCCTAAACAATTGCTCAAAAAACTCTTTCCCCGGCTTATACTTCCAATTAACAGACTTTTGGGCTTGACCACATACCTGATAAAAATTATCAATATCATTTCCAACAGTTCCGCCTTTTGCATATTTTAAATGAAACAAGTGAACATCGATTTGTTGGTTTGAATCATTAATCGCTATTATATCCGCTATTTCTCCCTTTCCGTCTCCATCATATACAATTTGAAAGTCATTAAGAATTTGTTGTATAAATGAATATTGTATCGAGTCTTGAACATATGGCGTTACTCCTTGTGACTCTTTATTCAATGCCACACCAGTCCAGTCCTGACTAATAATATGATCGAGAGGAAATAGTGAGGCCTGTTCACGGGGTTTGATATATTGATTTTGAAGTAACTGCGCACTGTCTGCAAACCAAAATATCGGCGTATATTTTTTAAAAAATTCCTCCAGTGGTTGATTTGTTGAGCCAAATTCAATTTTAGCGTCAGTTTGACTTAACTTGTTAATGTTAAATGTCGGCTCAGGTTTACCATCAATAATAATTTCTGATAATGCCAATTCAAACTGTACCTCACTCTGCTCGGTGCTAAGTGAAAAACTAAGATTTGGGTTGTTTGGGTCTTCTACAACCTCAAGGTCAATTTCCCATAAATAGTAACGAATGCCATTTAGGTATATTTCGTACCTGCTATCAGCGAATTGATACATTTCTGGATGCCAGTCCACGGCAACAGCCCTTTGCGGCGGTCTAATCGATACCTTTTTTACTTGTAAAGTATGCTCTAGTACCGTATTTGGATTAATTGCTGGATTTTCAACAATGTCTCCAACTACTCGGCACCATTGAGTTAGTTCATTTAAATTACCACGTAAGTAAGACCATATTTTTCCCTTAACAGAACAACCTAGCGATACTTTCTCTCCATCTTTATAACCAACACCAAAGATGTTGTTTTTAATAAGTGTTCCTTGTTCAAGCATATCCAAGCCATCCTGCACTCCTTTTCCAAAGAATGATCGGAAACTTATGTCCTGGCCAATACCTGGCCTTCCGCCCACATTGAATAAAGATAATCGATGCACCTCATGGAAGATCCGAAACACCTCCATCCCCGTAACTTTCGCAGTGTCTCCTTCAAAAATTGCCTGAACTAGTTTTTCTGTATGTAAACCTTTAATAGAGGTATTAATAAATATCCGGTTGACGTTAGGTCTAAGATCCCAAAACAATGTTATCATATCCCACTCTAAATTCTGAACTGTATCAAAGTCTCCCCAATCTACCCTGCTGATTTTCCCAAGAACAATTACCAGTGTGTTTTCATGGGGGTTTAAACTGCTATACTGATGCTCATAAGTGTTTAGGTTTGATATGCCTTCGGGCCAATTTTTAGGATGCCAAGTGTCGCCATCGTGTCTGAAAATAACCGTGCTTAACGCAGGGTTTATATTTTGAAACGGTATTTTTGAGTCATCTAAATCGTCAAATCCAGCTAAAAACTCTTTAAAATCAATCTCTTTTTGTGTTGCAGCTTCACTTAAAACGGGTAATAACAAATTCCAATCTGCATCTTTGGCGTAAAGCTGGTCCAATTCTGCTTTGATTGGTGGATACGCAGAGTTCGTTATGAAACTCGCTTCACCTAAGCGGTCATAAGCTGTGCGGGTAAAACGTCCGATAAACTGAAGTGTTATTGGCAAACTCTGACGTTCATCATGTATGGCAGCAATTTTTAATTCAGGCAAATCGAATCCTTCGCCGAGCATATCTACACAAACTATTATTGAATGCTCTTTGCGCTTGATCGCCTGGATTATCTCACTTAATCCTGGCCGGCCTGTGTATACCACAACAGGCTTTAAATCAACATGTTTTTCGTAGAATTTAATTACGTCGTTTGCACGATCTCTATTCATGCACCTTGCCAATATAATGTGCGGGAAACCATTCGCAATATCAGTCCTTAGTTGCTCGACAGCTTTATCGGCAATAAGTTCGTCTGCTCTCTTTTTGTCATATTCACGAATAGGCAAGAAATTTATTTTTTTGTAATATTTTTGTTCTTGAGCTTTTTTTAACGAAAAGTTGAAGATGTACTTACCTCGCAGCTTTTTTCCATCATTTCTATACGGTGTGGCTGTAAAAAGGAAAACTTTTTGTTTAGCAAATTTGCTTATAAATTGTTGCCATGTATCTGCCTCTGAGTGATGCGCCTCGTCTACAAACAAATGTGTAAATCGTTCAGCCATTAACTCCTGAATTTCATTAGTGCCACTCGCCGCAATACTCATTGTAGTGACTACAACATTTACTTTATCTATAAACTGCGAGAGCTGGTCTGGATCAAGTATTTTATTGCCAATAATTCCTACTATTGGATTCATAGCTCCATCACCAACAATACCAAATTCTTTTAATAAACCAAGCGTTAAGAATTTACCAGCTAACTGGCCTCGTAATGAATCGGACGGAACAGTCACCAATAACTTTTTGCATTTGTTCGACACCATAGAACATAACATGGTTTCTGTTTTTCCTGTTCCAGTAGGCATCACTACTATTCCTATATCATCTGCATTATGGACATGCCCAAGTATTGAATGCAAGGCCCCAAGTTGCGGAGGCCGAAGTCCTGGAATAAAATTATCAGTATCTTCTTTAATGAAAAAAAAGCGATTTGACCATGAATCTATTACCTGTTGTGGACTTGCGGGATTTATGATAGGATGTTTGAGCCAGTATAATAATTTTAAGTTCTCAGCTTCAAAATCGGACTTAGTTGGTCTACGACCAGCCAAAATAACGCGGTCAAAACCCGGAATCGCGTTATCATCAATTTTATTGGTAATTAATATGATTTCATCTCCATATTGTATTACAAATGGTGCTGTACTCGACAATGTTGCTTCAACATTATAGGATGCGTGATGAAAATGGTGAAGTATAAAATTTTTTCGTTCAGCATAAATCCGATTACGGACACTAGGAAGACTTATTATTGGCATATATCTACAAGGGTTAGGTTTTTTTAAAGATATGATTTTTTAAAAAAACCTAAAACTTATTAATTGCCAATAATCACGTTGGTTTGTGCAAATCATGTCAACTACAATAATTTTAATTATTCTATTTCATAA
>JAICMD010000185.1 GCA_025929405.1 Mucilaginibacter sp.
AATTAACAGGCATTGCCGAAAGCAGTATTAATTCATCCGCCCGGGGCGAAAAGGAATAATAAACATTGCATTGTCTTAAATTTTAAATAACAGAACCGGCTAAAAGGCCGGTTTTTTTATGCTTGAAAAATTAATACAAAAAAAGGTAACGGAGATGCTGCCGTTACCTTTGCTAAACGTTATAGTGACGTTATAAAGCCGTTGGCCGTCTTATAAGCCCTAATATGAAAGCTATGACAGCTATTACCAGCAAAACGTGTATTATGCCACCTGCTGAGTAAAGAAAGAAACCTAATGCCCATCCTATAATTAGGATTACCGCGATGATATACAATAGTGAATTCATGGTAGTGTTATTTAGTTAATGTTTCATATTTAATATAACAATACCTGTTTGGGTAAAATTGTTTTAATATTATGAAAATAAACTAAACTACAGCTTTAACCATTTATTCCTGATGGAAATTTGTTGAGGTGACAGGTTATCTAACTGTTCAACTTTATATTTTACACTGGTATTTCTAAGCAACGTTACGTTTAAGGTTAAGGGTAAACCGTCGCGGTTAACTACTATTGTTAATTTATCGCCGGGTTTCTTGCCATTTAAAATGCCCTTTGTTGTGGTTATTTCCGCGCCATTTATCGCAACCAGTTCGTCATTAACATTTATGCCATCCACCCATGCAGCGCTGCCGCGTAATACTGATGAGATAATTATTTTGCCACCGCTAACTACTGTGCCTACACCCAGGGCAGGATCATTACTGTCTGCATATTCATCAACCAATTTATAACCGGCGTATTGCAGGTATTTATTATAATCAACAGGGGTTACGCCGTAAACGTAATTTTTGTAAAATTCATCAAAGTTTTTGCCTGCAATTTTCTCAATACCCTGTTTAAATTCAGCGTCAGTATAACCGCGTTTTTTTATTTTATAATATTGGTTATACATATAGCGCATTACATCATCTAGTGATTTTGCGCCTTTGGTGGTATTAATAATTTCCAGATCAAGTAGCAGGGCTATTATATTACCTTTAGTATAATAAGATATGGTTGAATTAACTGAATTTTCGTTAGGACGATAAGCTTTTATCCACGCATCATAGCTCGATTCGGCAAGCGATTGCACTTTAGTACCCGGTTGATTCTCGCTTGATGTAATATTATCGGCCATAAGCCCTAAATAATATTCGGGTGGATACAAATGGATTCGCCTTACAATAATATCCTGGTAATAGGCTGTAAACCCTTCGGCAATCCAAAGGTTGGTTGTGTAATTTTCATTATCATAATCAAACGGACCCAAGGCTATTGGCCTTAAACGTTTTACATTCCATAAATGAAAATGCTCATGCGCAGCTAACCCCAAAAAGCTGGCATACCCTTTTTCGTCAGCATATTTATCGCGCGAGGCACCAAGTACACATGAGCTTAAATGCTCCAAACCGCCGCCATTTTTCAGGTAATTATGAACAATAAAAGTGTAGTGCTTATTAGGGTTTTCACCATAAATAGTTGTTTCTTCTTCTACAATACGGGCCATATCTTTTTTTAGGCGTTCCTTGTCATAATTGCCGCCGCCGCACATGGCTACCTCGTATTTTACGCCGCCGGTTTCAAACCCAAAAACATCCTGTGTGCCAACCTCAATAGGCGAATCAAACAAAATATCATAATTAGGCGAGTGTAAGGTAAAAGCATCATTGTTTACATGCTCTAAACTGGTTGATACGGTGGTCCAGCCTTTATAAGGTTGGATATGTATGGTTGATGGCTGGCCAAGCATCCCATCAGGATAAATAAAAATATCAGGCGATGATAAAAAGGCATGTGCCGCATCAATAAAACTGGTACGTACGGATATCTCAAAAGCATAAACACGATATTTTATAGTTAACGATGATATGCCTGTAGTACTCAGGTGCCAGATATTTTTCCGTATTTTTTTTAGGGCGATATTCTTTGTACCGGCTGATGCGGTTATTGTTTCAATATTTCTTGCAAACTCCCTTACCAGATACGAGCCGGGTGTCCATACCGGCATTTTTAAATTAAGCTCAGGTTGTTTTATGCCGTTTATATTCATTTCAACATCAACGTAATGTGCCTGTGCCTCTGGAAACGTTAAATAATAATTTATTTGTGGCGCACTTGCTGCATTAACAGTTGTTGTAGTCATAAAATTTAAGAGTATTAAAAAAATAAAGATGGGATGAATTTTTTTCATGAATGCAATTTATAAATTTTGCACATCTTTTAATTCTGACATATAAGTAGGGATAATGTAAAATGCTTGATACAGGTAGTCAATAATTTTTAATATCTGTTTAGATTTATCCCTGAGTATGGACATTAATTTGCTTGCACCACTCTCCTCGAAATTACTCAATATAAGGAGAGCCTGCTTTGCTATGTCTTCAAATCAAATAAAGCAGGCATTTAATATTGCAACATTTCAAAGCAGAAAACTTATTTTCGTTTTTTAATAAAATGATCATCATTGTATGAAAACCAGGTATATTGTATACATTTTGCTGGCGTTAGTAGTCGGCTACTTAATTTACAACAAATTTTTTAGTGAAAGGGCAAAAAAAATTGCCACAGCAAATACCGCCGGCGGCAAAGGTAAAGGCGGCAAGGGTGGCCGTAAAAATGGCCCCATACCGGTAAAGATATTGATAGTACGCGATACAACACTTGATAATGCTATAGATGTAACCGGAACTATTGATGCCAACGAAAAAGTAAACCTGGTAAGCGAAACAGCCGGTACTATAACTGGTATATATTTTAAAGAAGGCACTTATGTAAAAAAAGGACAGTTACTGGTTAAAGTTTACAACCAGGACCTGCAGGCATCATTAGCGCAAAACAACTACCAGGTAGCCCTGGCCAAGCAAAATGAATACCGCAACAGTGTTTTACTTAAAAAGGAAGCCATAAGCCAGCAGGAATATGATACATCACTCACATCACTTAATACATTAAAGGCCCAAGCCGATGTGATAAAGGCGCAAATTGCCAAAACAGAAATACGCGCACCATTTTCGGGTACGATAGGTTTACGTAGTGTTAGCCCTGGCGGATATCTTTCGCCATCAACACCAATTGCTACATTGGTAAATATTGATCCAGCCAAATTAACTTTTTCTGTTCCTGAAAGATATTTGCCGCTGTTAAAAAAAGGCAGTAAAGTAAAATTTAATGTGGCAAGTTCGCGCGACAATTTTAATGCATCAGTATATGCTATTGAGCCGGCAATTGATTATAACTCACGTACCATTACGGTAAGGGCATCGGCACCAAACCCTAAAAACCTGCTTACTGCAGGCAGCTTTGCCAAAATTAATTTATCGCTTGATCAAATACCTAAAACTATTATGGTACCTACCGAGTGTGTGGTACCTGATTTAAAAAGCAGTAAGGTGTATGTATATCATAATGGCCTGGCGCAACCCCGCTCGGTAAAAACAGATATACGTACTGATACCAAAGTGCAGATAATTGACGGGTTAAAAGCCGGGGATAGTGTTGTAGTATCGGGCATTATACAAATGCGCCCAAAAGTACCTTTAAAAATTGTTAAAGTAAGCTAAGCAGTAATTTATGAGTTTATCCTCAGTCAGTATAAAACGGCCGGTACTGGCAACCGTTATGTCGGTTGTTATTGTAGTATTCGGCATTATAGGCTATAATTTTTTAGGTATCCGCGATTTCCCTTCGGTCGATCCCCCCATCATATCTGTTAGTACCAGTTACTCGGGCGCAAACTCTGACGTAATTGAATCGCAGATAACCGAACCGCTGGAAAAAGCCATAAACGGCGTGCCGGGTATACGTAATATTTCATCAACAAGTAGTGTAGGCAGTAGCCAGATAACTGTTGAGTTTGATTTGGATGCCGACCTTGAAACTGCTGCTAATGACGTGCGCGACAAAGTAAGCCAGGCGCAGCGCCAGTTACCGCAGGACATTAATGCTCCGCCTGTAGTTACCAAAGCCGATGCAAATGCCGATAACATTATTACCGTATCAGTAACCAGCGATAACCGTAACATAACCCAGGTTAATGATTTTGCCGAAAACGTATTGCAGGAAGGCTTGCAAACCATACCCGGTGTAAGTGCTATAAACATACAGGGACAGCGCCAGTATGCCATGCGGTTATGGATAGACCCGGCCAAACTTGCTGCCCTTGGTTTGGCTGCCAGCGATATAACCGATGCATTGAATAAAGAAAATGTGGAATTACCTGCCGGTAAAATAGAAGGTAATAATACCGAGCTGATTATTCGTGCCATAGGCAAGCTATCAACCGAAAAGGATTTTAATAACTTAATTATCCGTGCCGACAGTAACCGGGTTGTCCATTTAAGCGATGTTGGCTATGCCGTATTAGGATCGGCAAATGAAGAAACCAGTTTTAAAGAATCGGGTGCGCCGCAGGTAGCATTGGCAGTAGTGCCGCAGCCCGGTGCAAACTATGTACAAATAGCCAAAGATTTTTATAAAAGGTTTGAGCAGCTTAAAAAGGACCTGCCGGCTGATATCCACGTAAAAGTATTATTGGATAATACCAAGTTTATTAACCAGTCCATTTCAGAAGTGGAAGAAACCCTGGCTATATCATTTATACTGGTGGTAATTATTATTTACCTTTTCTTCAGGGATTGGCTAATTGCATTCCGTCCGTTAATTGATATACCCGTATCATTAATTGGGGCTTTCTTTATCATGTATGTTTTTGGCTATTCCATCAATATTTTAAGTTTGTTGGGTATAGTGCTTGCCACGGGCCTGGTGGTTGATGATGGTATTGTGGTAACCGAAAATATATATAAAAAGGTTGAAGCCGGTATGGAAATCAGGAAGGCTGCCTTTGAAGGATCAGCCGAAATATTTTTCGCGGTAATATCAACCTCAGTTACCCTGGCGGCAGTGTTTTTGCCAATTGTATTTCTTGAGGGTTTTACCGGGCGTTTATTCCGCGAATTTGCTGTTGTGGTAGCAGGCTCTGTATTGATATCGGCTTTTGTATCCCTGTCCTTAACACCGATGCTTAACGTTAAGCTGATACGCAAGGATTCTAAAAAATCAAAATTCTACGAAAGAACTGAACCATTTTTTGTGAAAATGACCAATGCCTACGAAGAGACGCTGGTTAGTTTTATGAAGCATAGATGGATAGCATTTGTTATTCTGTTAGGTTCGTTGGCTATTGTTGGCATATTGTATAAAGTAATTCCGTCAGAACTGGCCCCATTGGATGATAAGAGCCTTGTACGTTATAACGTAACCGGCTCAGAAGGTGCATCATACGAATTCATGACCAAATACATGGATAATATTGCCAATATGGTTTCTGACTCGATACCCGAATCAAATGTAAATATTGAACTTGTTGCAGCCGGTGGCGGCGGTAATTCGGCAGTTAATAGCGGATTTGGCCGTATAGGGCTGGTAGCTCCTGATGAACGCAAGCGATCGCAGCAGGATATAGCGGATTGGCTTTCAAAAAAAGTAAGCAAATACCCTGATGCAAGGGTAACGGTTACGCAGGAACAAACTATTAGTGGCGGCGGTAGCGGCGCGCGTAGCTCGCTACCCGTTCAGTTTGTTATTCAAAACCAAAACTTTGATAAGATACGGAAAGTGCTGCCCGAGTTTTTTGCCGAGGTTACAAAAAGCACAGTTTTACAGGGTGGCGATGTGAATTTGAAATTTACCAAACCCGAACTGCGTGTAATTACCGATAGAGACAGGGCGCGTGATTTGGGGGTATCAGTATCTGATATTGCACAAACATTGCAACTATATTATAGTAATGGCCGTTTGGGGTACTTCCTGCTTAACGGAAAACAATACCAGGTTATAGCACAAGCCGATAGGGCCAACCGCGATCAGCCGCTTGACCTGAAGACCATATATGTACGCAACTCAAAAGGAAACTTGGTACAGCTTGATAACGTAGTTAAAGTTGACGAGGATGCTACACCACCTGCCATTTACCATTTTAACAGGTTTAAATCGGCTACGTTGCAGGCGGGCCTGGCCCCGGGTCATACCATTGGCGATGGCATTGCCGAAATGGAGAGGATAGCCAAATTAACATTAGATGATACTTTTAGTACGGCATTAAGCGGCCCATCGCGTGATTATGCCGAAAGCTCATCAAATATTATGTTTGCATTTGCTTTTGCATTGTTATTGATATACCTGGTTTTGGCCGCACAGTTTGAGAGCTTTAAGGACCCTGTAATTGTAATGCTTACTGTGCCGTTGGCGGTTGCCGGTGCATTTTTATCACTTTGGTTGTTTGATCAAACACTTAACATATTTAGCCAGATTGGTATTATAACCCTGGTAGGCCTGGTAACCAAAAACGGTATATTAATTGTTGAGTTTGCCAACCAGCGTATGGAACATGGTCTGGCCAAGTACGAAGCTGTTATTGAGGCGGCAACATCGCGTTTGCGTCCTATTTTAATGACCAGCTTAGCGGTGGTATTGGGTTCGGTACCTATTGCATTTGCGTTGGGCGCAGGCTCTAAAAGCCGTGTATCATTAGGTATTGTTATTATTGGAGGGATGCTGTTTTCGCTGATATTAACCTTATATGTTATACCTATGATGTATATGTTAATAGCCTCAAATACACGCCATGACCCTGATGAAGAAGAGGACCCGAGTGAAAAGAAGAAAAAAAAGAGAACAAAACTGATTGATAAAGAATAAGTAACTGATAATGAGATTAAAATTAATAGCTTGCTTCACTTTTTGCTGTATGGTGTTTGCCGCTACAGTTAAGGCGCAGACTGCTCCGTTGCTTACTTTGAAAGAAGCTGTTGAAATAGCTTTACAAAATAACTATAACATCCAATTATCTAAAAACACAGGTGCTATAGCAAAAAACAATGTAACACTGGGTAACGCAGGTTTTTTACCAACTGTTGCTGGTAATTTATCATCAA
>JAICMD010000210.1 GCA_025929405.1 Mucilaginibacter sp.
CCCGTTTAGTTAATGGTGTAATGCGTATGAACATGAAACAACAGTTAAGTGATATTGATAATGGCTTTAAAATTATAGCTTCATACCCTACGCTTAAACACCTGCCGGTTATTGTTGGCGAATCGGACCCTGAATCGTGCGCGGCATGTCTTAGCCCGCAGTACGATTATCGTAATAACATCATGTTTTCCAGTTATGAAGCTGCGTCTATTTCGCGTATTTATGATATTGCTGCCAAACACAGTATAAACCTGCGTGGCGTAGTTTGCTGGGCATTTACTTTTGAGAATGAGCCGATATTTAAAGGCTATCGCGAACTGGCTACCCAGGGTGTTGATAAACCTGTATTTAATACCTTCCGCATGTTTGCTATGATGAAGGGTGACCGCGCTACAGTAAAACAAAACCTGACTTATACCGCCCAGCGCATTTTAGATTCGAGTGTACGTGCACAGCCTGATATTAATGCACTTGCAAGCATTGATAAGCACCAGGCCAGCGTGCTGGTTTGGAACTATCATGACGATTATGTATTAAACGCACCTGCAACCCCGGTAAAAATTAAACTTGCCGGTATACCTGCAGCAACCGCAACAGTACAGCAATACCGTATTGATAATGATCATAGCAACGCTTACGAGGTTTGGAAAAAAATGGGATCGCCGGTAAGCCCTACTATTGCGCAAAAAGCTACCTTGCAAAAAGCAGGCAAATTACAAACCATGGGTGCGCCGCAAAAAATTAAGACTACAGGCGGGCAGGCAACTATTAATGTTGACATGCCAAGCCACGGTGTGGCGTTATATCAATTAACCTGGTAAAATAATTATTAATTGTTATCCTTAACGTAGTGAAGGATCTTATTTAATAGATAGGCAGATATGTACCTGGACGCATAACCTGTACTGTACGCTTATCGCTTTTATAAGATCCTTCGCTACGCTCAGGATGCTAATAGTTTAAAATATAATACATAATAATATCCAATGAAAATAAAATCTATCCGTACCAAATTATACCAATGGAACGGGCCTGTAAAAACAACCGATACCGTTTTTGCTACCCCCGTTAGTCTTTTACCATTTCAGGTTGATGCACAAGCCGCGTACCGCTTTTTTAGCTGGCTGGTGGTCGAGATTGAAACCGACGAGGGTCATATAGGCTATGGCAACGCGGGTCTCTCGCCTGATGTGACCAAGCTTATCATCGACTCAAAATTTAAATCGTTGCTAATTGGTGAGAATCCCATGAACACCGAGTACCTGTACGAAAAAATGTACCGCTCATCAGTAGCTTATGGTCGTAAAGGTGCGGTTATAGCGGCTATAAGCGCCATTGATATTGCCCTTTGGGATATTAAGGGACAAATAACCAATCAACCTGTGTTTATGTTATTGGGTGGGCGCACTAAGGAATCCATTCCAACCTATTACAGTCGTTTATATACCCGTAACCTGGATAGCCTGCAGCAAGAAGCAGCACATTATAAAGCCGAAGGTTTTAACGGCATGAAGTTGCGTTGCGGATACCCATTAACCGAAGGAACTGCCGGTATGCGTAAAAATGTGGAAATGGTAAAGGTTGTGCGCGATACCGTTGGCGATGATGTAGATATTATGCTTGAGGCCTACATGGGCTTTAACTATGCCTATGCCAAACAATTTTTAAAGGAACTGGAACCCTACAACTTACGCTGGGCCGAAGAGTTATTGTTGCCTGACGAGATACACAACTTTGCTAAACTAAAACAATATACCGATATACCACTATCAGGCGGCGAGCATGAGTACACCCGCTTTGGTTTTTATGATTTGCTGAAAGCCGATGCGCTGGATATTTTCCAGTTTGATACTAACCGTGTTGGTGGATTTACCGAGGCGCAGAAAATTTGCAACCTGGCCTATCAGCATGGCGTTGAAGTAATACCACATGGCGGACAAATGCACAACCTGCATGTGGTGATGAGTTCGTTTGCATCGCCAATGGCCGAATATTTCCCGCAAACAGAAATTGAGGTTGGTAATGAAATGTTTTGGTATATATTTGATGGCGAAGCTGTTGCCGAAAATGGCAAACTACAGCTTGACGATAATAAACCGGGCATGGGCCTTACTTTAAAAACCGAAGGTCTGGAACATTTTAAAATTATAGAATAATTGGTGATGGAGCATAGTATTTTAAATCAGTTTAAACTTAACGGAAAAACCGCTTTGATTACCGGCGGCAATCGCGGACTGGGTTTAGCCATGGCCAAAGCATTGGCCGAGGCAGGCGCGAATATATCTATCGCGTCGCGCGATGAAAAGACTAACAAGGGTGCCGCGCAATTGATCAACTCAACCTACGGCGTGGGCTGCATAAGTAACAGTTGCGATATTACATCAGAAGGTGATGTAAAAAAAGCCGTTGATGCTACGGTTGCCGAATTTGGAAAGATAGATATCCTGATCAATTCGGCAGGGATAAACATCCGCGGAAAGATAGAGGACCTTACGGTTGAGGACTTTAACAAGGTGCAGCAGGTAAATGTAACCGGCTCATGGCTGGCAAGCAGGGCCGTTTTACCTGTCATGAAAAAAAATGGCTACGGGCGCATTATCAATTTGGGATCAATGCTGTCAGTAACCGCCATACCCGAGCGTACGGCCTATGCTACCAGCAAAGGCGCAATTTTACAGTTAACCCGTGCCTTAGCTATGGAAGTGGCTAAAGATGGCATTACAGTTAATGCATTACTACCCGGCCCTTTTGCTACCGAATTGAATTTACCGTTACTAAATGACCCTGAAAAATATCAGACATTCATTAATAAAATACCTATGGGCCGCTGGGCCGAACCGCACGAAATTGGCGGACTTGCCCTGTACCTTTCAAGCCCGGCATCGGCGTTTGTAACAGGCAGTTGTATATCAATTGATGGCGGATGGATAACCCAATAATTATGAGCACACGTTTAGTACAATTAAAAAATAATACCGGCAGGGCGGTGGCCCTGGTACAGGAACCAAATTTGGTACTGATCAATAATTTTACATCTGTATATGAAATGGCATTAAAAGCCATTGATAGCGGTATAGGTTTAAAAGACCTGATAGACCAAAACCTATCCACAGAAAAAATAAATTACGACGAGGTTTATAATGGTACAGGCAATTGGAAGTTATTACCTGCTTTTGATCATCCCGAAAACCCAATGAACTGCATAGTTTCGGGCACGGGGCTTACGCATAAAAGCAGCGCCATGAGCAGACAGGCCATGCACCAGGATGGTGATGTTAAGCCTACTGACAGCCTTATTGTTTACCAATGGGGCGTTGAGGGTGGTAATCCCGGCGCCGGTAAAATTGGTGTGCAGCCTGAATGGTTTTATAAAGGCACAGGCTATATGCTTAAAGCACATGGCGAACAGCTTGAAGTACCGCCTTTTGGCGATGATGGCGGCGAAGAACCCGAGGTAGCTGCTTTATATGTTATTGATAAAGCCGGCAAACCTTACCGTGTAGGCTTTGCTACAGGCAACGAGTTTTCGGATCACGTAATGGAAAAGAAAAACTACCTGTACCTGGCACCATCAAAATTAAGGCAATGTTCCATTGGCCCCGAACTGGTAATTGATGCTGATTTTAATGATTTGCAGGGTAAGGTTAGCGTTAGTCGTGGTAATGAAACCCTATGGGAATCGGCAGCAACTACCGG
This sequence comes from Mucilaginibacter sp., assembly GCA_025929405.1. Lineage (GTDB taxonomy): Bacteria > Bacteroidota > Bacteroidia > Sphingobacteriales > Sphingobacteriaceae > Mucilaginibacter. Next base: position 3,697 of record JAICMD010000210.1, read on the forward strand.
CGAAAGCAATATGGCCCATAGTCTGGCTAATCTGGAATATCATCATTTTAAGTATGAGGGTCACCGTATGCCATTACAGGCGCACGTACATTATTTAGGTACTAATGCATTTAGCTATAGCATTAAATTGTTATTGCAGGATGGCGACCTGATGAGCGTACAATTTGACGGCATGGGCAGGGCTTTGCAAAACCCTATAAAAATAAGCGGCGAACCTGAAAAGCTGGTAGAAATAAAATCGCTTTAAAAATCAGCATGGAAACAATGGCAGTCGGTGTAAAACCATCGCGTATGCGGTGGGTAATGATAACAATGGCATTTTTAGCTACGGTGCTTAATTACGTGCATCGCCTGTCATTTAACTATATTAGTGCTGATGGCGAACTGCGTAAGCTGATACCTAACGAGGCCTTTGGCTATATTGGCACAGCATTCTTTATAGCCTATATGATATCCAACGCCTTTTGCGGCTTTGTTATTGACAGGCTGGGTACGCGGGTGGGCTATGCCTTGTGTATGGCTTTTTGGACCACCGCCGGTCTGTTTCATGCGTTTGTAATTACTCCCCTGCAATTTGGTATAGTACGCTTTTTTTTAGGCATTGGCGAAGCGGGTAACTGGCCCGCCGGGCTTAAACTTACCGCCGAGTGGTTTCCGCCGCATGAGCGGTCGACCGCATCGGGTATATTTAACAGTGGCTCTGCGTTGGGTGCGGTTATTGTGCCGCCATTGGTGGCCTATCTAACCTTACATTATAACTGGCAAACCACGTTTATAATTTTGGCAGTAGCAGGATATTTATGGCTGGCTATTTTCTGGTTTATATACTATACACCAAAACAGGAAGTAAAAGAAGCTAAAGGCAGGCAAATACCGTTAAAGGATCTTTTAAAAACCCGGTTTGTACGCACATTTATACTATCAAAATTTTTTCTTGACCCGGTTTGGTACTTTGTAACCTTTTGGATAGGCCGTTACCTGGTTGATGTGCATCATCTTACCTTAAAGCAGATAGGCTGGCTGGCCGTTATCCCTTTCATTATTGCTGATGTTGGTAATATAGCAGGCGGCTATTTTACCCAGTTTATTATAAAACGGGGCATGCCTATACCCAAAGCCCGTAAACTATCGCTATGCCTTTCGGCAGCTATAATGGGCGTCCCGTTTTTAGTAGCGCCGTTTTTGGTTACCTCGCCATTATCCGCATTGGTACTTTTTGGCATTTCGGGGTTTGGATATACCTCTTACACGGCCAACTCATTAGCCTGCCCGGCTGATGTGGCCCCCAAAAGCGCATCAGCTTCAATATGGGGAGTGGGTTGTGTAGGCACGGGCCTGGGCGGTGCCGTATTTCAAGGCTTATCTGGGGTTGTATTAACTGTAGTGCTTGCCAGCTACAATATTACAGCAGCATATAATACCTTATTTTTAATGTATGGCACCATATCCATTTTAGGTATGCTGGTATTATGGTTTATGATGGGGCCTATACAAAAGCACAATACCCTGCACGAAATTGTAAATAACGCAGAACGTAATTAATTTAAACCAGAGACGCAAACTATTGAGTCTCTATTTCTCTAACACCGATAAGTAATTACCCGCCGGGTCTTTAAACCAGGCAATAGTTGGGCCGCCATTATTACGCGATATTCCTTTTTCGTCCGTCTTTAACGGTCCGTTGTTATAAATTTCAAACTTAACGCCGCGCCTGGTTAACTCGTCAACAGCGGCATCTACATCATCAACCTGAAAATTAAGCACTGTATAGTTGGCAGGCTCATAGTTGGGCTTGGCATATACAAATATATGATGCCCGCCGGCAAGGTTAAGTTGTAACTGGCCCATAGGTTGTTCAATATTTAACCCCAGCACTTCGTTGTAAAATTTTTTAGCTTTCTCAATGTCGTCAACAGCAAAACCGCTGAACGCAGGTGTATCTTTAAACATAACGGTACATATTGGTTAATAAATTAACATACCTGTAAGTTACTTGTTTTGTTAATGTTATTAGCAGTGTAAACGCGTCAATATCAGGGTGTAAACAGGCCAAACTATTACATCTCCTTAAAAAAAAATTATATAACTGAAAAAACAGTTGCAAAACTGAAAAATAAGTTTTAAGTTTGGTTTAACCAACCAGATATATGAGAACCAACATCCTAAAAAACATTTTTTCTTTCTTTTTAATCGCCGGGATCAGTTTTTCGGTTGATGCGCAAAAATTACCCAACGTGCAGCAATCGGGCTTTTATGCTCCGACAAATGTTAAGATAGATGGAAAAGCCATGGAGTGGGACAATAAATTTCAGGCCTATAACAAAGGATCAAATATCTTTTACACTTTGGCCAATAATACTGATAACCTGATATTAGTTATACAAACAAAGGATAGGGTTGCTGTAGAAAAAATACTTTCAAACAAATTAACATTAACTATCACCGGTAAAAACAGCAGCGCAA
>JAICMD010000181.1 GCA_025929405.1 Mucilaginibacter sp.
AAAATTTGTTAAATTTATATATGTCGGCGGCAAGGATTGTACCACTGTCCACCGGTAATAACTCAATTGCTTAAATTACTCAATTACTACGTGAAACTACATTTTTATAAATACCAGGGCGCCGGGAACGATTTTATTATGGTTGATAACAGGGACAATGCTGTTGATCATCATAACCCTAAGCTTATTTCCCTGCTGTGCGACCGCCGTTTTGGTGTTGGCGGCGATGGTATTATGTTTTTGCAGAACCATGAGGGATATGACTTTGAGATGGTGTACTATAATGCCGATGGCCAACCCAGCAGCATGTGCGGTAACGGCGGACGCTGTATTGTGGCCTTTGCCAAATTTTTAGGCGTAATAAAAAATGAAACAAACTTTTTGGCAGTTGACGGGCCACATTATGCCAAAATTTCAGATACCGGCGATTGGGTGAGCCTGCAAATGATTGATGTTGACAGTATTAGCAAAGATGCTGAAGCTTATGTACTGGATACCGGCTCGCCGCATTATGTTAAATTGGTGGATGACCTGCAGCATAAAAATGTTTACCAGGAAGGCCATGCCATACGCAACAATGCCACCTATCGTACAAAAGGCATCAACGTAAACTTTGTGGAACCTGTTGATAACGGCTACTTTGTGCGCACCTTTGAGCGCGGCGTTGAGGACGAAACCTATGCCTGCGGAACGGGCGTAACCGCCGTGGCCCTTGCTATGGCCAAACATCATAACCAAACCGGGCATGTTGATACTCCGGTAAAGGTTTTGGGCGGCGATTTGAATATTCATTTTAACTACGATGGCCGGTTATTTACCGATATATTTCTGGAAGGGCCTGCGAAACAGGTTTTTGAGGGAGATATTGAGATATAATGTATGATGCTTGACCGTTATCAGCTTAAATCTGGCAGTAATTTAACAATATTTGAATTTGTCAGCCAAGGGCCAAAAGGACAAATCCCGAAATTAGTTCAACTTTTCAAAACAAATTATAAAGATGTTTTCAATCTTGCATTTGGCGATAAAAATGCAGAAACAGGGCAGATAGATGATATTGCTATCTCAAATAACGGTGATAGCGAAAAAGTTTTAGCAACAGTTGTAGCTACGGTTTATGCTTTTACTGATAAATATCCTCAGGCTTTAGTTTATGCAACAGGAAGTACAAAAGCAAGGACGCGACTTTATAGGATGGGGATATCCAAATATTTTGAGGAAGCCAAAAAACACTTTTTAATTTATGGACAAATCAATGGGGAATGGGAACCATTTGAAATTGGCATTGATTATGAGGCTTTTTTAGTAAGAAGAAAATTTCTTAAATTTGATATATGAGGACGATAAAGGAACTAAATAAAAGGAAAGCTCCAATTGTGATAATTGATGATTCTTTGGATAGGTATGATGAAGTGGTTTTGTTCCCTGATAAAGTAAACAAAGCAAACGAAATGTTGCGAACTATTGGTTTACCTAAAGACAAGAAAAAGAAAAATATAAGTTAACCTCGTTAATAAATTGCTAATTAAAGTATTTCTCTCACTATAAAGTTTAAGCGATAATCTAAATGCTCATTTTAAATTGTTTATAGGTTTAAAGCCCCTACTAAGCAAGGCTTTGAGAGAGATATTATCATTGAGCCATTTGGTCCAATTTTAATGACCTAATGAACAATGACCTAATGACATTCATGTTAATAACTATTTCCATAAAAACATTTCTACTTAAAATAAATTCTAACTACGTTTGAATTTTTTGTTGATGTAGCTTCTATAAATTTTTTACCTATAGAAGTTCATGTTGCGCGTAGACAGTACAAAACCTTGTCAGATCATTTATTCCGTTGCCCGGCACGAGTATTTGGGTTATGTAATTGAACCGCACATTGTGCAGCTTAACCCCAACGGCGAATTTTCATTAACCCATCAGCGTTTATTTTCAAATACAGCCAGCGAATTTGGGCATTGTATTGATGACACCGATATAAAACTTATTAAGTTACTGGAGGAAATTGAGCAGGGTAACGTTATAAAACGGTTTTACAAAAAGCCCATACGCCCGTCAGAATTTTTTACAAAAATTTTTACCGAACAACTATTCGATACCATACGCCCCAAAATGGAAAAGCGCATGGCTGAAGCTTTAAACCTGTTAGGCAACAAGCAGGTATATTTAATGAGCAAGGAGGGTTATCCTGCCGAGCGCAAACTGCAAATAGCTGCCGAACCTGCATCAGTATTGTTCCACTTCAGGCGCAATGAGCAGGAGATACGCTACTTCCCTACCATAAAATACCAGGGCATGCGCATTGAGTTTATGTTTAAAAATGCCGAAATCATTTGCAACCACCCGGCTTGGATGCTGTTGGATGATACCCTTTATTATTTTGACAAGGAGATTGAGGGTAAAAAGCTGCAGCCATTTTTAAACAAACGTTATATTGCTGTTCCGCGCGCGTCTGAGAAACCATACTTTGAAAAATTTGTTGCCCCGCTTATTGAGAAGCATAATGTTTATGCCGAAGGTTTTACTATTGATACCGAAAAGCACGAAGCGGTACCGGTTTTAAAACCTATTTATGTTGAAGGGGGCACATCGCAATTACAACTTTACTTTAAATATGCGGGCTATATTTTTCCTTATGGCGATGGCAAACCCATATCGGTACGGATGGAACATAAAGGCGATGATTATACGTTTCACCGTATTAAACGATCAGTAGCCTGGGAAAAAGGCAAACTGTATTTTTTAGAAAACCTGGGGTTAAAGGTGGCTTCCTCCCTGTTTCAAAATCTGGAGGTAGATCAAAAAGAGGATGATGCCGACCACTCATTTTCCATATTTGAATGGCTTAACCAGCATCATAATGAATTAGCTGCGGAAGGTTTTGAAATTGAACAACCTGACGGGCAAAAACGCTACGTATTTGGCACCAGCAAAATAGATCTGGAAGTAAAAGAGGATAACGACTGGTTTGATATACACGCGGTGGTATATTTTGGTCCGTACAGCATCCCATTTATCCAGTTAAAAAACCATATCCTCAATCACAAAAAGGAATTTACCCTGCCTTCAGGGGAGATTGCCGTAATTCCCGAAAAATGGTTTTCGCAATACGGCAACCTGCTGCATTTTAGTGAAAATGGCGATGGATTAAAGTTACGCCGTCATCATATAGGTTTAGTAAATGACCTCGCAGAGGGCGATCTGGCCGAGGTGACCATGACCCGTAAACTGCAAAAACTTACAGACTTTGACGCGCTGGAAGAAATTGCAATGCCGAATGATTTTGCGGGCAGCCTGCGGCATTACCAGCACGCAGGTTATAACTGGTTCCACTTTTTAAAGAGTTATCACTTTGGCGGCTGCCTGGCTGATGATATGGGCTTGGGTAAAACCATACAAACCCTGGCCCTGCTGCAAAAACATAAGGAAGATACGGAAGCAGCGGGCGGCAAAAGCACCTCGCTGGTTATTATGCCAACCTCGCTGATTTACAACTGGCTCAATGAGGCTAAAAAATTTACCCCAAAGCTGAGGTTGATGGTACATACAGGCACATTCAGGTATCGCTCGGCAGAGGTGTTTGCCAATTATGATGTAATAGTTACTACCTATGGCATCACACGTATAGATATTGAGTTGCTTAAAAACTATTTTTTTGAATATGTTATTTTGGATGAGAGCCAGAATATTAAAAACCCTTCATCAAAGTCCTATCAATCTGTAAAGCAATTAAAATCGCGGTACAAATTGATACTGAGCGGTACTCCGGTTGAAAATTCGGTTAATGATCTTTGGACGCAGATGTCATTCATAAATCCGGGCCTTTTAGGTAGTCAGCAATATTTTCAAAATGAGTTTGTAACACCTATTGAAAAGAAAAAGGATGAGGACAAGGCCCGCAAATTACAAGCGTTGATCAAACCTTTTGTACTACGCCGAACCAAGGAACAGGTTGCTACGGAGTTACCGCCAAAAACCGAAAACCTGTTTTATTGCCAGATGAGTGATGAGCAGGCATCGGTGTACGAAAAGGTAAAATCGCAATACCGTAATGAGCTATTAAAAAGCCTGGAGGATGGCACCTTTGCCAAATCGCAGATACAGGTTTTACAGGGGCTTACCCAGTTGCGGCAAATAGCCAACCACCCTTATATGATTGATGAAGAATACGAAGGCGATTCGGGTAAATTTGAAAACGTTACGCATACCCTATCCACTGTATTGGAGGGCGGGCATAAGGTATTGGTGTTTTCGCAGTTTGTTAAACAATTGAATATATATCGCAACCATTTTGAAACGCAGGGCATTCCTTATGTTTACCTGGATGGCAGCACCCAAAACCGTGGCGATGTAGTTAAACGTTTTCAGGAAGATGAAAAAACAAGGGTATTCCTGATATCCATCAAGGCAGGCGGTGTAGGTTTAAATTTAACCGAAGCCGATTATGTTTTCATCCTCGACCCATGGTGGAACCCCGCTGTTGAACAACAGGCTATTGACCGTACGCACCGCATAGGCCAAACCAAAAATGTATTCATCTATAAATTCATCACTAAAGATACTGTTGAGGAGAAAATACTGGCCATGCAACAACGCAAACTAAGTGTGGCCCGCTCGCTCATCACTACCGAAGAAAGCTTTATCAAATCCCTTTCGGCTGATGATATTAAGGAGATATTGGGGTAGTATACCCTCCACACGTCATTGCGAGGAACGAAGCAATCTCTACACTTGCAAATTAATTTCTATGCTGTTCATTCGGAACGAGCATCTAATCTTTTTGCCTGTCTGGATTAGAGATTGCTTCGTTCCTCGCAATGACGATTGTTTTATATTACCACAAGGTTTAAACAAAACACCCAATACCATTTCTTGTTAGCTTTACAAATACTATAATTAATGGGCAAACACATTTTACTAACCGGAGGTACAGGCTTATTAGGTAAAAAGATCACTGATGCGCTTTTAAAGAAAGGATATGCAGTTAGTCATTTAAGCCGCAAACCCGGTAATGCCCCGCGTGTTAAAACTTTTTTGTGGGATATACATAAAGGTACAATTGATGAAGCTGCCATTGATGATATTGATACCATTATACATTTAGCGGGTGCAGGTATTGCCGATGGCCGATGGACGGATAAGCGTAAAAAAGAGATTATTGAAAGCCGTACCAAATCTATTGGCTTGATTTATGAATTGTTAAAAAAGAAATCTCATAAAATTGATACCGTTATATCAGCATCGGGCGTGGGATATTATAGTGATGGGGGCGATGAATTGATGTTTGAAGATAGCCCGCCAGCTCATGATTTTTTAGGTACCTGCTGCATTGAATGGGAAAAAGCCGTTGATGAAGGTAAGCAACTTGGACTACGCGTACTAAAATTCCGTACCGGTGTAGTATTAGATAAAAATGGCGGTGCATTGCCGCAATTAGCATTACCCATAAAACTTGGTGTAGGTTCACCGTTAGGTAATGGCAAGGCATGGGTGCCCTGGATACATTATGAAGATGTTGTAGCCATGTACCAGTTTGGCTTGGAGCACAATTTACAAGGTGTTTATAACATGGTGGCGCCCAACCCGGTAACCAATAAACAACTAACGCAGGCAGTAGCAAAACAACTGCATCGCCCGTTATGGCTGCCTAATGTTCCGGCTTTTGTGTTAAAACTTATTTTCGGCGAAATGAGTGTGGTAGTTTTTGGAAGCACCAAAGTATCGGCACAAAAAATTGAGGCGGCAGGGTTTAAGTTCAGGTTTGCGGATATTGAAGAGGCGTTAAGTGATATATATGTCTGAACCAAGATTTAGGATTTACAGATTATATGATATTATCCAACAATCCTTAATCATATAAAACTTGGTTCAAACAATTATGACACCATCAACATATTCTGGTTCCGTTGTGATCTGCTGTCGCTACCGCAAGCATCCAACATAATCATAGACTTAAAGCAACGACATCCTTTACTGCAAGTGTACCACTGTCCACGTCCGCGCGAGCGCGGACACTCGTGGTACAGTTTGTCAGTGAAGTAATTGATATATTGTTTTTTAAATCAATTACTTATGGTTGAAAAAGTAAAATTTTTCTTTTTTTAGCGCGGACACCCGTGGTACACTTTCTTCGGCAGAACTAATATCTACCTAATCCACCGCATCATTGCTGTAAGGAACGAAGCAATCTCGATCTCTACGTAGGGCAGTTGAGAAATGGGCCGCAGGCTGGGGCATGATGCCGCACCTTATTTCGGAATATTTAGCCCGGATGTACAACTAAAAAAATTCGACCCTGAATTTAAATACATAAAAAAATGGGGTCGGGAATATGCCAGCTTCAGCAATATCCGCAATCCATTATTAAATCATGCTTTCGCGCGCGAACGTTGTATTATTAAAAGCGTTTAAACAGGCCTTAAATTATTAAGGATTTGTTGAAACAATCTTAAAATCAAACTTCATACAGCTAAATGGCGGCAACGTACCTCCGGCTGCCGTTTGTGTGGTATTTTTATAAGCCAGCCTTGATGGCATGTATATAGACATAACAGTACCTGTAGAAGCGTAATTCCTCATGGCTTCCTGTACGCCCGAAATCAGGCTGGGAAACTCAAGGGGCGTACCACTGCCATCAACCGTATTATATTGGTCAAACACTTGTCCTGTTAGTAAACTTGCAGAGTAAGTTATTGTTACCGTACTATTATCGTCTATTGGCACACCTGTGCCCGGAGTTATTATCTTATAATATAATCCCGAAGCAGTTTTGGTATAATCGGTTATGTTATTTGCTTTAAAGTAGTTGGTTAAAACCAAATCATCATATACATCCTGCTTATCAATAGCATGTATATAATAGTCAAGGCATTGGTTACCTGCTATTTTATTATTAGCTACAGTGCTGCTGCCTGCACCATAGCCTGTAACGCCGTATGCCAGGCGCGATGGTATAAGCACACGTAAACTGCCCCCACGTTTTAAAACATCATGTACAATTAATTGCAGCCCTAAAGGCAGTAGTTTGGTAGATATACGTCCGGCATA
>JAICMD010000075.1 GCA_025929405.1 Mucilaginibacter sp.
ATAGCCTGAAAATTCCTGACCCAAAGTAAGTGGAGTAGCATCCATAAGGTGCGTGCGGCCAATTTTAACCACATTTTTAAAAGCTTCTGATTTTGCCTGCAAGGTATCGCGCAGTTTTTCAATACCCGGGATGGTTACATCCATCAGCATTTTATAGGTTGCAATGTGCATGGCCGTTGGGTAAGTATCATTTGATGACTGCGATTTATTTACATCATCATTTGGATGGATAAAGGTTTTACCTTCGCCCAGCATATTACCTGCGGCAACGTGTGCGCGGTTGGCTATTACCTCGTTAACGTTCATATTTGATTGTGTACCTGAACCGGTTTGCCATATAACTAATGGAAACTCGGCATCCAAAACACCTGCCAGTATCTCATCGCAAACAGCGGCTATTTGGTCGCGCTTATCAGCAGGTAAAACACCCAGATCAGTATTGGTATAAGCTGCTGCTTTTTTCAGGTAAGCAAAAGCAGCAATGATCTCTTTGGGCATTGAAGCCTCAGGGCCAATTTTAAAGTTATTGCGCGAGCGCTCGGTTTGTGCGCCCCAGTATTTATCGGCAGGTACCTGTACCTCGCCCATGGTATCGTGTTCAATTCTGAAACTCATGGTTATAAGTATTTTTTATAGCCGCAAAGGTAGGTTTTTATATGATGCCCGTAAATGCTGATGGTAAAGTTTTTACTACAAAAATGTACTATGTACTAACCCAAAAGGTTTACTTACTGTTTGACGGTTGTGCTGATAACCCTTTACCCACATATTTGATTAAATTTAAAAGCATATGAAAAAGTATTTATTAATTATTGGGGTTTTAAGTATGGTCTTTACAGATATAATTAAAGCGCAATCTCACAAAGTAATCATTAGTGTAGCAAATGCTAATATGCAACGACATAACATGACGGCAGATAAGGCTGACAAGTGGTCTGTTGGGAGTTACAATTATAGCAACGGCACTTATTTATGGGAAAAATTAACTAAACTGGATACATCTTTAGACAGGCGAAATCAACCCCTTGCTACTACTGGATATTACGGCAATGCAGCATTAACCCGGTTAATAACGTACAGGAAATAGAATTGGCTGCTACTTATATTACACCTCAAAATGCGCGCAATTACTTATACCACGTAGTAGAAAATGACAGTATTGAGCTTGTACCCTGGACAAAGCCTTCTGTATTTCGGTCAAACAAATTCACCTCGTATGCTTATTTCGGAAAATTCAATGCCCGGGGTAAGGTTATTAGGTTTGAGTTATATGAAGTTAATCATTATAAAAACAGAACCATCCATGTTTTTAATAGTGGTTACCTGCCGCCACCACAATTAAATGATTTGGTTTTATATCGTAATAACAAATACCTGTTTCAACCTGATAAGCAAGAGTATATTCCTAACAGCAAACACACTATATTTCTCTTAAACGATATAAGGCAAAAACGACCCATTAGGTTTAAATGGTCAGACGATATTAATCATATTGCTATTGAAATGAAAAGCACAATACAAAATGATATGTATCATGTGTATTTAAAGCGGACAGTAGATGGCAAAACGGATACGGTACTTGTTACTAATAACTGGGAGCAAACTTATTATTCGCCAAACCCAATAGCACGTATCAGCGCTACCTACTTTAATAAAGCCGGAGAGTATGAAATTATTGTTAAACCCGAAATGCCAGAGGGTTTTAATCTGCAAAATAATAACTTAAGCCAAGTCGTTCACTTTACAGTCGAATCCGGCCCTGTGACAGTCCCGCTTAACACTGTTATTTTTATTATACTTATTATTTTATCTTTATCTATTCGCGCTTACTTCTACTTTCGTCGCAAACAAAAAATAGCCGCACAAAATAAGCAAATTGCCGAGTTGAAGTTACAATCCGTACGGTCACAATTAAACCCCCATTTTATTTTTAATGCCCTGGCGGGGGTACAAAACCTGATGAATAAAAACGAGGTTGAAAATGCCAATAAATATCTTGCCCGCTTTGCACGCTTAACACGTAATGTATTGGATGATGGTCAGAAAGAACTAACCACTATTGAACATGAGGTTAGTATTTTAACCGATTATCTGCAAATGGAGCAAATGCGTTTCGGCTTTAATTTCACAATTGAGGTTGATAATGCAATAGACCAACAAATTGAGATACCGGCTATGTTATTACAACCATTTGTTGAAAATGCTGTAAAACATGGGATATCTGCATCAAAAAGCGAGGGATTGATTAAAGTAAAAATAGCACAAAATGATAATGATATTATTTTAACTGTTACCGACAATGGTTCGGGGTTTAATAAATCGCAGAAATCAGGCATGGGTATAAAATTGTGCGAAGAAAGAATAAAACTGCTTAACGGTATCTATAAAAATTCGAGTATATTGCTGGATATAAACTCAAATAATAAAGGTGCGATTGTTACTATCGAACTAAAAAACTGGCTGTAAAATGAAAGCGATTATTGTAGATGATGAAGCATCAAACCGCGAAAACCTGCAGCAATTATTAAAAGTTTATGCTGATGACATTCAGGTTTGCGCCGGTGCAGAAAACGTTGATGAAGCTCTTATTGTAATAAAACAACATCAGCCACAATTGGTGTTTTTGGATATTCAATTACATACCCAAACCGGGTTTGATATTTTACAACAACTGGATGAAATAAACTTCGAGATCATTTTTATTACTGCTTATAACCAATATGCCATACCGGCCATCAAATTTTCGGCGCTGGATTATTTGTTAAAGCCCATTGATATTGATGAGTTAGTTGCCGCAGTTGCCAAAGCACGGCGATACATCCAGCAAAAGCAAAAAAACGAACGCTTAGGTTATCTTTTAGAATATTTAAAGGACGAAAATAAAACCACCCCACGTATTGCTTTACCCATGCTTGGCGAAATCCGTTATATAAACATTGCCGATATCATACGCTGCCAGGCAGACAACACTTACACGCTTTTTGTGCTTAATAACGGCGAGCAAATATTGGTATCAAAAACATTAAAGGAATATGCGGATATGCTTAGCGGGCATGGCTTTTTGCGCACCCATCAAACCCATCTTATAAATATGGCTTATATTAAAAGCTGGTTACGCGAAGACGGCGGAAGCTTACTGTTAACAAATCAAACCAAAATACCTATATCAAAGCTCAATCGCGACAAAGTTAAAACAGCATTGGCAGGCAGCTTTTAGCTTAACTTCTGGCAGCCGTGCTTATCCACATAGCCAGGCCATTAACCTCCTTGCTATGGGTTTGCAGCCATTCCTTATTTTCGGGATGCGCTGTTACACTAATGCCCCGGGCAAGGGTTGGCATGTAACTGGTTTGAGCCAGTTTATAAAAATACGAAGCATAAAAGGTGGTAAAAAAATCTTTACTCTTTTCCTGTTCGGCAGTTGTGCCTATCCTGATAAATTCGGTTTGCAGCTTTTCGGCCAATTGCCCAATGCTATTTCCCTGAACGGCCAATAATTTATTTACAGTTTGATAAGCTTCGGCCGAGTTGTCACCATCTGGGTCCAATATTAAAAAGCTGCACCACGCCAATAGCATTTGTGCTTTTTTATTTTGCGCGGTAACAGCAAGGGCATAAGCCCGCTGGCTATCTTCATCCTGTGTATCCAATCTTATGGCAATAATAGCTTGAGTTTCTGCTTCGGGATAGCGCTTTTGCTGCAAATAAAAGTTGGTTAAATTTAACTGCGCGTGCTGATCCTGGGGATAGGCTTTGGCCCCTTTTAAGAATATAGCACCTGCCTTATCATAATTTTTTTGTTCGTTATAAATTTCACCCAACAGGTCAAAAACCTCAGCCTGTGCAGTTGGCGTAGCAGCCAGTTTTTCTAAAATAGGTATGGCCTCGTTGCTTTTACCAGTGGTTTTTAATACTAAAGCCAACTGATATTGCGCCCGTTGGTTGGCAGGATCAATTTTAATTACTTCGCGGTATTTTTCAATTGCCTGGGTAAACTTTTCGTCGTCCTGCAATGCGTCGGCCTGTAAAATAAGATCATGCACATTATTGGCCTTTTGAGCAAAAACAGGTGCCGAAACAGCAATTGCTGCCATTATTACATATAAAAGGGTTAATTTTTTCATATTTTGAATAGTTGCTATTTAATCTCTTCTATCTTTACAATTTTATAAACGGTATTTAATCTTTTAGCGTTTTCTTCAACGGTTAAATCAAAACCTGCTTTTTTTCGTCGTTCATTTACCGTTTCGGGATTTTGTATGGGCCAAACAAATAGTTCAAATTTACCACTTTTCATTTTCTGACCCTGTATTTGCGTTCCGTAAATTTGTTCCCTATCCTGTTGAAGAAGATTTCTATCAAGCATTGTTGCATATAAGCGGAAAGGCAATTCATTGTTTTCTGCAGCCGTTTTAATTAATGGCAGGTATTTACTTATGCTGTTTGAGTGCTGAATTACATTCCATGCAGCTTCATTAGTAGGCGTACCCACCAGGCTTTTACCAGGATAGCCGTATTGATTAAATACATTTTCAATAAATGCCAGATTGTCTTTATCTATTTGATTTTGCAATCCCTGATAATTTTCAGGCGAAATACCCAGAACCCTAATAATTGAGTCTTTTTTGGCCTGGTTTTGGATTAACATCATTGCCTCACGATACTTTTGATCAAGCACATATACGCTGTCTAACTTCTTTTTTAACACCACATTTAATTTAGTTTGACCAATTGTTGAAGATGCTATAGAGATAAGGAAAATTATAATCAAATTTTTCATCGTAATAAGGATTTAATGCTAAGCGTTAAAAGTTTCTATCTGTTGCATTAACCCAATCGTATAATGCCGTGTCGGGTTTGTCAGGCCTTTGGTTAATAAGTTTAGCAAATGCCGGCATATTGTTGCTTTGTGCAAGCTTATAAAAAAAGTCGGCATAGTAATTATCAAAAAAATCCTTCGCCTGTTTTTTTGCTGATTGCTGCCCGGCCATTATAAAAATGCTTTTCAACTGGTATTCCAATAGCGCGGCAGGCGGCAGCTTTTTGACTTTCCCTGCGGCGATAATGGCCCTTAATCCATTATTCAGGGCCATAGTGTTTTTATCTGCAGCGGGTATCCCTTCACCTGGTCTGAGTTCGCCGCCCTTTAATATGCTTTGTATATTGGTGTAGGCTTCGCCTGCTCGTGCATTATTAGGGTCAAGCAATAAAAAGTTGCAAAAGGCCAGCAAGGCATTCACCCGTTTGTTTTGATGGAAAGTTACCAGTCCATATAGCCGCTGACTATTAGCATGTTTAGGGTCAAGCTTTATAGCTTCGATAGCACTTAACTCTGCATCGGCATATTTTTTAATACGGAAATAAGCCAACCCAAGGTTAAATCGTAAATTTTGGTACGTCGGATCAATTTTGATACCTTCATTATAGGCATCAATTGCTTTTCCGGGCTGTTTAAGCTTATCGTAAATATTGCCCAACAGGTCGTAAGCCGCAGGTTTTATGGTGCTGGTATTTTTAAGAATGTTTTCCAGATAAGGTATCCCGTCGGCAGGCTTGTCTGATTGGTAAAGGCTTAATGCTTTTTGATAATTGGCATTATTATCAGCCGGGGCAATATCCTGTGCCAGCAATGCATTCCGCATTATTCCGGATAAAAAAACAACTAACAAAACAACACGCTTAAACATCATACGTTAAAACTACAATGTTTTTTCCGGCTGTTGAAAAATATATGCTTAAAGTTAATTTTATCCCCAACTATAATCTCTATTTTTCGTTGTCGTTTACGTACTAACTTTTTTCTGATGAGACTACTGTATAACAGCGTACTAACACTCGCTGCATCTATCCTTTTATTAGCTTCCTGTTCATCAAAACCCAAAACCGATGCTAAAGGCGGCCCCGATGCCTGGGATGGCAAGCCTTTTAACACCAAAGGGATTTTAGATTATAACCCCAAAAACGGCGATAAACGCATTGATGCCTTTATGCAAAATCTGCATAAAACCCGCGGTTTTAACGGCAATGTATTGGTGGCAAAACATGGCAAAATAATTTACGAAAACGCCATTGGCTGGGCCGACTATATGCGTCGCGACAGTTTAAAAATTAATTCAAAGTTTGAACTGGCATCTGTTTCAAAAACAATGACCGGAACTGCCATTATGCAGCTTTGGGAGCGCGGAAAAATAAAACTGGACCAGGACGTACGCGACTTTTTTCCTGATTTTCCATACGAAGGGGTAACCATTCGCCTATTGCTCACGCACCGTTCGGGCATGATGAACTACGTTTATTTTACAGATGATCTTTATCGCAAGCAACACCTTAACCAGCGTAAAGGCATTACCAATGCCGAAGAAATGGCGCTTATAGCCAAATATAAACCGGCACGTTTTAACAAACCTAACGTAAGGTTTTTGTATAACAATTCCAACTTTATGGTGCTGGGTTCCATCATCGAAAAAGTTAGCGGCATGAGCTATGCCGATTATATGAAGCAAAACATTTTTATACCTGCGGGAATGAAAAATACGGCGGTATATTCAAAAGCGGTATATGATAAAATCCCGGTTGATGTAGTTGGGCACGACAGGGGCACCTGGAAATACTCGGTGGCGCAAAACTTTTTAGATGGTCCGGTAGGTGATAAAGGTATTTACAGCACCGTTGGCGATCTATTGATATTTGACCGAGCCTTACGTGCGGGTCGTTTACTTAAACAGGCTACTATGGATTCGGCATATGTACCTCGCAACCCACCAATACATGGGCATTTTAGCTATGGCTACGGGTGGCGCACATTTAACGCTCCGGGACAGCAGGTAATATATCATACCGGTTGGTGGCATGGGTTCAGGCATATTTATTTGCGCGACATGAAAAACGATATCACCATTGTTTTGTTAAGTAATTTAGTGAACGGCAGTCTGCTAAAATTGGATGACTTGTTTAACATAGTTGGCATGCCGGTAGTACGCAAAAGCGCCTATAAAGGTAATGGCGATACGAGTGAGGATTAAATCAGATGTGCAGATGCGTGGATATGCTGATGTACAGATAATGAATTTAGAGTTTAATGTTAACATTGCAAATGGCGATAGCTGCATATATCTGCACATTCGCACATCTGCATATTTGCACATAAGATAATGTTTGACAAACTAATGGAGGCCCAGCAAAAGGCTGGCGAAGTAAAAAAAAGATTAGATGCTATAACCGTGTCAGGTTCGGTTGAGGGTGGGCAGATTTTGGTTATTGCCAATGGCAATAAGGTTATACAATCTATCCACATTCATGAAACTTTTTTACAGGATGCGGATAAGGATGAACTGGAAGAGCTATTGGTAACAGCCATAAACAAAGCCATTGAACAGGCTGATAACGTAAGCCAAAGCGAAATGGCCGCCATGACCAAGGATATGCTTGGCGGTTTTGGCGGGCTGTTTGGCAAATAAAAATGATAATATCGAATACTGAACACGGAATATTGAATGAAGTGTACTAATACTTCGATATTGGACATTCAAAATTCGTTATTCGAAATTAAAAACCACCTATGAAAGCTACCTATTACGGCCAATCAAGCCTGGCATTGGAAACAGCGGACGAAAAAACTTTACTGTTTGACCCATTTATAACCCCTAACCCGCTGGCTAAAACTGTTGATATTAACAATTTAAAGCCTGATTATATTTTGTTATCGCATGGTCATGGTGATCACATGGCCGATCTGATAGCCATACAAAAAAACACCGGGGCTAAAGTGATATGCATTTTTGAAATTGCCGATTGGCTGGGCAAGCAGGGTATTACCAATGTGCACGCCATGAATATTGGCGGCAGTTTTAATTTTGATTTCGGTCGTGTAAAAATGGTAAATGCCATACACTCAAGCACATTGCCCGACGGATCATCGGGCGGTAACCCTGCCGGATTTGTTATTCATGCCAACAACGGCAAAAAAATATACTTTTCGGGCGATACTGCGCTTACCTATGATATGAAATTGCTGGAAGATGAAAATCTTGATTGGGCCATATTACCCATTGGCGATAATTTTACCATGGGCGTTGATGATGCTATTAAGGCTACCGGTTTTATTAATTGCAAAAATGTTGTAGGGGTACACTATGATACCTTCCCGGTTATAAATATTAATCAGGAAGAGGTAAGCGAAAAGTTTATAAAGGCGGGTATTAATATCCAACTCCCCAAAATTGGCGAAACCATAAATTTATAGTCCAACCAATTATTCGACATTAGTTATCACGATTGGCTATACCCACAATAATTGCCTGCGGTTTTCTTGCTGATTCAATAGCATCGGCTACTGCATGGTCGGTATTAGCTTTAAAATCAATCCCCAGAAATTTGGCTATGGTTTGGGCCAACTGTTTTTGGTAAATAGTTGTTGACGTAGTTATTTCGCCGTCAGCAGGGGTATCCGGGCCAATTATTGCCATCCAGGTTTGTATAGAATTTTTTATGAGGATGCTATGCTCGGTCCATGCCCACGGCGAAGTATCGCCCCGGCCATGATCGCAGGTAACAATCAGCGTTGTTTTATCTTTATAATTAGGGTCGGTTTGGATATATTCCCACAATTGCCTCAGATATTCGTCCTGCTGGTTTAAATATTTTAGGTACATATCATATTTGCCCTGATGCCCCATCTCGTCGGTTTCATCAAAAGCAAAATGTATTACCCGCGGCTTATATTGCTGTAAATAGGCCTTACCAAGCTCAAAGGTCATGGTATCAAGCCTTGTTTCGCCAATGGTGTGCGGCACTTTATGCTGCAGATCATTTAAATACTTTATGTGTTCGTTAATATCAATCTCATCCACATTGGTATATCCCGCATTGACATTTAAGCCCGACCGTTTAATATTATATATGTATGGAAATAATTCCCATGATGCAAAAACGGCAACTTTTTTTTTAAACCCTTCCTGCTGATTTATATACTCCAAAACATTTGTATTAGGATTATTAATAGCTCTGTTGCCATTGATGCGCCAATCGGGCGCGCCGGTAAACATTTCATTATAACCCGGATAAGATGAGCCGAACATATTAGTTACTTCGCTTTTATTACCCAGATCACGGTTACCATATAACTGCCCTCTGCGAGATATTATCGACCACATATAGGGCATTAATAGTTTACGTCGTTCCTGCGGTGTTTGGGCCCAGAATTTTTTGAGAACCGCGTCTTTATTTGTTGTATACTTTGAATTAATGATCGAAGAATCGGCCCCGCGAAATATTTCCTGCCAGCGCGAACCATCAATGGTAACTATTACTATGTTCTGTGTTTCGCGAAATTGGGCGGCGAGCCTGTCTGTAATTATCAGCAGTAAGGAGAGGATGATGAACTTTTTCATACCTGCGTTGGTTTAACCAAAAATAGAGCGACTGCATTAAAACAATCTTTATTTAAGTTTAAATTATCAGTGCTTAACTGTTAATAAAACAAAAACGCTCCGTTAAGTGGAGGTATGATAGCAGGTTGTTTAGAAAGTTAATCTTTCCTGTTCCCCTCTTTACGCACGGCGAAGAGAGCATGGTCCAGCGAAGTGCCGACCGGATGAATCAGTGTGCGAACCAATATTATTATCCGGTATAATATTATCCCCAATGCAGGTAAACCCAGCCAATGGGCGTGAAAAGAGTTTTTAATATCGCCATGCAACAAAAAAGCTATGGAATGACCCAAACCGCAGCCAGGGCACCAGGTTATACCCATTAACCTTAACGGACATAGGATATAATGCGAAGGAATAGCCGGATTGGTAATGGCCAGGGCTACCAATGCAGCTATCCAGAATAATAGTTCAAAGTTTTTGAATAAAAACTGCCTAATCAATTTTGTTTGACTTGTTTGCAAGCAATAAAGATACAGCAAACGCGCAGATAATACCAACTAACAGTGCGCCAAACATACGGCTTGAAAAATCGCGCATGTTGTTGCCTGCAGCTACATAATTAATATAAACTATACCGGCAAATACAGCAACGATACCGCCTACCAGCAAAATTTTAAAACTTTGTACCAGGGCCTCTAAAAAGCCCATGTTGCCGCCACAATCATTGTATTTATAGCTGCGGATGCCAAAGTATAACCCCACAATAGGAATTATTATTGAAAAGTATTCAAAAGTAGCGGCTTGGTCGTCCATTGGGCCGTAACCAAAAGAGTGTATGGCAAGCAGCCATAAGCCGCTTAATATGCCAATTATAAGGCCAAATGTTAATGCATTTTTCATCTTATTAAGTGTTAGGTTAAATTGTTGTGAGTTTTTGTTTTTATATTTAATACGGAACCAAAACCGGTTGCGTTGTTTTAATTATCATAAAAAGTATTTATGCCTGCATATTGTTTTCAGATTTAGCATAATTGTTGCAGGTATCCCCTTAAAAACGTCATTTTTACTATATTTGCACCGGTTTGAACATCCGTGATATTTTAGAAAGATACAAAGCTGATGAACGGATAAAAGCGTTGGCCACAGCCCTAAACGCATCAAAAAATCCAAGGATACAGCTTCGTGGTTTAGTCGGATCAGGCGATGCGGCTATTGCGGTAGCTTTGTACTTTTTGCAGCACAGGCACATGATATTTGTATTGCCTGAGCGTGAGGAAGCAGGCTATTTTCAGGCCGATCTGGAAAACCTTACTGGTAAAGAAGTTTTATTGTTCCCTTCATCCTACCGCAAACCGTTTGAATTTACCCAGCCCGATAGCAGCCATGTATTGGCACGTGCCGAGGTATTGAATGAACTAAATCACTCAACCGAATTTGGCCAGCTCATAGTTACGTATCCTGAACCATTGGCCGAAAAGGTGATTGACCGCGCCGCGCTTGAAAAAAACACACTTGAAATAAGTCTTAATGCTAAACTAAGCATTGATTTTATTAATGAATTTTTAGTTGAGTACGATTTTGAGCGCGTTGATTTTGTGTATGAACCGGGGCAGTTTTCGGTACGGGGCGGTATAGTTGACATTTTTTCTTTCTCACATGATCTTCCTTATCGTGTAGAGTTTTTTGGCGATATGGTTGAATCTATCCGGACTTTTGAGATAGAGAGCCAGTTATCCGTTGAGCAGGTAAAATCTATTACCATCGTACCTAATGTGCAATCCAAATTTTTAACAGAGAATAATATTTCTCTGCTGGAATATGTTGACCCCGGCACACAGGTTTGGATAAAGGATGTTCAGTTTACTTTTGATATTATCCAAAGCGGTTATAAAAAAGCTACCCAGCTATGGAAGGCCCTATCCGCAGAAGATAAAAACCAAAACCCCGACTGGATAGACCCCAAATTTGGTTTTACGGACGAAAAGCTGATAGCCGACCAACTGCATGATTTTCCGGTCATAGAGTTTGGCAAACAGTTTTTTTATGATGCTGATGCTTCGGTTAATTTTGATATGCGCCCGCAGCCATCTTTTAACAAGGACTTTACCCTGTTGATACATAATTTAAAAAACAACGAGGCGGAGCATATTGAGAATTATATATTGACCGATTCGAGCAGGCAGATAGAACGACTTTACGCTATTTTGGACGATCTGGATAAAACAGCCAGGTTTACGCCGATAAACATTTCGATACGCGAGGGATTTATTGACCGTGAACAGAAACTGGCCTGCTATACCGACCACCAGATATTTGACCGCTACTATAAATACAAACTTAAAAAAGGTTACCAACGCTCGCAAGCTATCACCTTAAAAGAATTACGCGAGCTAAAACCAGGGGACTATGTTACCCATATTGATCATGGTATTGGTAAATACGCCGGCTTGGAAAAGGTTGAAGTTGCCGGCAAGCAGCAGGAAATGATTCGCTTGATTTATGCTGATAATGACTTGCTATATGTAAATATCAACTCGCTTAACCGCATATCAAAATACAGCGGCAAAGAGGGTACCGTACCCAAAATGAACAAGTTGGGCACCGATGCCTGGGAAAAGCTAAAAAAAACCACAAAAAAAAAAGTTAAGGACATAGCCCGCGACCTGATAAAGCTTTACGCCGTGCGTAAATCGCAGCAGGGTAACGCTTTTTCGCCAGATAGCTATTTACAAACTGAACTGGAAGCTTCCTTCATTTATGAAGACACACCCGACCAGGAAAAAGCTACCGCCGATTTTAAACGGGATATGGAATCGCCGCATCCTATGGACCGCCTGATATGCGGAGACGTGGGTTTTGGCAAAACCGAGGTGGCTATACGCGCGGCATTTAAAGCAGTTGCTGATAGCAAGCAAGTAGCCATACTGGTGCCTACTACTATTTTGGCAGCGCAGCATTATAAAACATTTTCGGAAAGGTTAAAAGGCTTTCCCTGCAATATTGATTATGTGAACAGGTTTAAATCGCCAAAGCAGATCAAGGAAACTTTAGAAAAGCTAAAGGAAGGTAAGGTTGATATTATCATTGGTACGCACCGCCTGGTAAGTAAGGATGTAAAATTCAAAGATCTGGGCCTGATGATCATTGACGAGGAGCAAAAGTTTGGCGTAACCACCAAGGAAAAGCTCAAACAAATGCGCGCCAATGTGGATACTATGACGCTGACGGCCACGCCAATACCGCGTACGCTGCATTTCTCATTAATGGGCGCAAGGGATCTTTCCATTATATCAACACCGCCGCCTAATCGCCAGCCGGTTGTTACCGAGCTACATGTATTTAACGATAAGCTGATAAAAGATGCTGTTGAATATGAGATAGACCGGGGTGGACAAGTGTTTTTTATACATAACCGGGTGAATGACCTACCGCAACTGGGCGGCATGATACACAAGTTAGTGCCAAAAGCCCGCGTAGGTATAGCACATGGACAATTAGAGGGCGACGCACTGGAAGACGTGATGCTGAAATTTGTGAATAACGAATACGACGTGCTGGTAGCCACCACCATTATTGAGGCGGGACTGGATATACCCAACGCCAATACCATCATCATCAACCATGCGCACATGTTTGGCCTGAGCGACCTGCACCAGATGCGTGGCCGTGTGGGGCGCAGCAATAAAAAGGCGTTTTGTTATTTGTTAAGTCCGCCGTTATCAACCTTA
>JAICMD010000020.1 GCA_025929405.1 Mucilaginibacter sp.
ATAAGTTGCGCAGGTATTCCGTTTCGGGGGTGCTTTCTTCGGTAAGCAATATATCTCTAAAATCAAAAGGATCGTCCTCGTCGGTGTTTTCGCCTACCAGCATATCATCAAGCAAGGTTTCCGATCTCTTTTTATGCTTATCAATGATCTTGTTTTTGGCCACCTTATATAACCAGGCTCCGGTTTGCTCAACAGGTTCAGCATTTACCAACGCGCTAAACTGGTACCAAACATCCTGCAGAATGTCTTCGGCATCGGCATCGTTGTTTACGCGTTTGCGTATAAAGCCCAGCAGGTTTTTACCATATAGTTTTATGGCCTGCAAAATATTGCTGTGCTTATCGTCCGATGTCATTACGGTGGTTACCAATTTGTTGCTGTTTAAAGGTATAGACGATTGTGCTTTTAAAACATTTTAAATTATTTTAATTTTTTTTGACGGACGCCTGACTGCCACAATAACCTACTTTGAGCGGCTTGGCTTAATATTTGATCCGTAAGCAACATGAGTAATAAAAAGACATTGGTTTTAGGGGCAACACCTAACCCCGGCCGGTACGCTTATTTAGCAGCTAACCGGTTGGTAAGCCACGGCCACAATATTGTTAATGTAGGCCTTAAAAATGGTGAGGTTGCAGGCGTAGCAATTGAGAAACCTGAGATTGTGCACAACGATATTGATACCATTACCTTATATGTTGGCCCCCAAAACCAGCCGCCATTGTATGATTATATTTTAGCTACCCATCCCAAGCGCATTATATTTAATCCCGGTACAGAAAATGCTGAACTAAAGCAGATGGCCGAAGAACGCGGTATTGAAACAGACTACGCCTGTACGCTGGTGCTATTATCAATAGGGCAGTATTAATTTAATAGGCCGGTGTAAAAGCTAACCAGCTTATCAACCACCTTATCATTATCATGCTGCTGCTCAATCAGGGCGCGGGCGTTAAGGCCTATTTCGCGGCAATAATCTTCATTTTTTATACAGCGTTTTATGGCCTGATAAAATTCCTCGCGGTTATTGGCAATAATTATGTTTTTGCCGTTTTCGTAGCTTATCCCCTCAGCGCCTAATGAGGTTGATATGATACATTTTTCCATAGCCATACCTTCCACAATTTTTACCCGCATACCGCCGCCTGATAGCAGGGGCGCTATCATTATGGCTTTGCTGTTAACGTATTCAAGCGCATTATCAACTTCGCCCTGTATAAATATTTTGCCCATTACTTCGTAATCGTCAAAGCTTTCGGGTATGTCATTGCCGGCAACGTATAGTTTTACATTAAGATCGCCATTGGTCAGTTCCTTTAAAAAATTATCCAGAAACCACTCCATACCTTCGCGATTAGGCAGCCAGTCTAATGATCCTAAAAAGAAAAGGCTCGGAAACTCCGTTTGTGTACAATCAGGTTTGTATTTTTCCAGGTTAAGGCCCACGGGTAAAACCCGCACCGGAGCGCTTATGCCATAGCTTTCAATCACCTGTTTATCCTGCGGTGTAAAAACCGTAATGGCATCAAACTTATTTAGCTGCTGTATCTCGTAATTGCGTATGCGGCGGGCATGCATTTTAAGGTACGACCGCTTAAACGGATCGTTTTTTTGCAATGACATCCGAGTCCATACCTGGTTCTCAATATTATGGGCACGATAAACCAGTTTCGCCGCACTGTTTTTGCGTACCGCAGATAGATACAGCGATACCATTAAGCCTTCAAACTGGATTACATCGTAGTTGTTTTTACGTACTTCGCCTATCAGCAGGGTTTCAAATTCTGAGTCGTAATACCTGTCAATGTTAAAAGAAGTTTTGCTGAACAGGTTTATGGCTACCTCTAATACGGATACATTGATATCAATATCATAAGCGCGGTAGTTTATTTTTTCTGCAAGATCTGCGTCGGGCGCATTTTCATGGTAACTGCGTTTGCCGTTAAGCGCCACTAATGATACTTCGTGCCCCAAATGCACAAGGCCCCTTATGGTATTACATACCACAATCTGGTAACCGCCATTTTGCGGAAATGGTATACGATGGGTTAAAAACAGTATTTTCAAGGGGTAGGGGCGTTTTTAACAAAAATAAAAAAATACGTTATACTATCAAGGCTTAAAGGCAGTTGGCAGCAACAGATTGCGGCGGTAAGTTGTAAAAAGACAATATTATGATGAATTGCAGCCGGGCGATGGCTATAAAGTGCTTAAATCTTCATCAAGTTCAACACCCGGTGCGGTTACCCTGAATGTAATGCGATGGTAAGGCGTATGGCCCAGCCTTAAAACGGTTTCGCGGTGGTCAATAGTAGGGTAGCCTTTGTTGCTGTGCCAATTATATTCGGGATGCTCCGCAGCAATTTGCTTCATATAATCATCGCGGTAGGTTTTGGCTAAAATTGATGCTGCCGCGATACTGAAATATTTGCTATCACCTTTTACGATGCATTGATGCGGTGTTGTTTTATATTTATTAAAGCGGTTGCCATCAATTATTAAAAACTGTGGCTCAAGCGATAATTTTTCAATAGCACGGTGCATTGCTAAAAACGATGCGTTTAAAATATTTATTTCGTCAATCTCCTCATTATCAACAGAGGCAACGGCGTATGCGATTGCTTTTTGTTCGATTTCTGTACGTAACGCATAACGTACCTCTTCAATTAACAGCTTTGAATCATTAAGCAGATGATGATCAAAATCATGCGGTAAAATAACGGCAGCAGCAAATACCGGCCCCGCCAAACATCCGCGGCCCGCTTCGTCGCATCCGGCTTCAATTAATTCGTGCTGGTACCTGGCTAATAACATTGTGGAAACTGCGCCTCAAATATCCGAATAATCTAAGAAATAAAAAGTATTTAGCTATTAAAATATCCTCAGGGTAAGCAGTGTAATATCATCAATAGGCTTGCCTTTTATCACCAGATTTAAATGATCCATCAGGGTTTGATTAAACCTATCGGGCGACAGGTTATTATGCTCGCGCATAAAATCCATCAGCATGGCCTCATTCCATACTTTATTGCCATGCGGTTCAAAATCAAGCAGGCCATCGGTATAGTTAAATACCAGGCTGTTTGTACCAACCTCAATCTCACCTTCATTTAAAAAAGGCAATACCTCAAAAGCGCCTATCATGGTTGTACCAAGTTTAAGCTGCGTGGCCTTGCCATTATTATATAATATGGTAGGATTGTGCCCTGCGTTAATGTAATTAAGTTTGCGCGTCTTTTCGTTATACTTGGCCAAAAACAGTGTAATAAATTTTTCGCCTTTGGTATTGCTTATAACTTTGCTGTTAAGGCGGTTTACTATATTGCTCAGGCTGTCCTCAACCATGGCCCAGGCGTGCAGGCTGGCCTGAAAATTGGCCATCAATAACGCTGCCGACATGCCCTTGCCTGATACATCGGCAATGCACCATAAAAACTCATCTGCATTAAGGCGGATAAAATCGTAATAATCGCCGCCTATATTTTGGTGGGGCAAATATTTGGCACCAATTTCAACACTGGTATCATGTTGTATGGCTTGTGGTATCAGCATGTTTTGTACTTCAACGGCCAACTCCATTTCGCGCTTAAAACGTTCGGTATCTAACCGCTCGCGAAACAGTTTTTTATTTTCAAGCGCAACTACAATAATGTTTACCAGGGTTTGTATAAAGTTCAGGTCGTTATTAACCATCTCGGCCGATGTATTAAAATCGCCTATAATGGCATAAGCCAGTGATTTGTTTTTATGATATATGGGGATAACATAATCGTATTTCTGCAATACCTTATCTTCATTCCCCTTTAAGGATGCCGGTGATTTAAATTTGCTTAACCTGTGGCAGGCGCGGTTAAGCTGATCGCTGGTTTCGGGCGTTCCGCCGTATTTTGATATACAGGTATAAAGATTATCCTTCTCAATTAAAAACCTGAATGCCCCCACCTGTAAGTAATTTTGCAAAATAACCTCAAGCATCTGCACCAGTACGGGTGTAGATGTGTTTTTGTTGATGGCTCGGGTTACCTCCAACAATGAATTTAACTCGGATTGCCTTTTAAGCAGCAGCCTTATTAATTCGTCTTCGTCAGAGTTGGGATCAAAACTTTGCATTACCTATAACGGAAGCCTAAATTAGAAAAAATATATATTTAAATATGGGTGGTTTGCGATTTAATATCAAATGCATCCCTAAGCCCAATAGTTACCAGGTTAAATGCATAAACCATTAGCATAATGGCAAAGCCCGGTATAATGGCCAAATAGGCCGAATTCATGATAATATAGCCATAATGCTCCTTAATCATGCTGCCCCAGGTGGGCATGGGCGGCTGTGCGCCGAACCCCAAAAAACTTAATCCGGCTTCCAATAAAATAGCCGATGCAAAGTTTGAAGAGGCTAATACCAATATAGGGCCGATGATATTTGGCAAAATATGCCGCATAATAATGCGTTTATTATCAAAACCCAATGATAGGGCAGCTTCAATATATTCGGCCTGTTTAAGGGCCATAACCTGTCCGCGCACCAGCCTGCCCACCTCAACCCACATGGATAACCCTACGGCTATAAATATTTGCCATAATCCTTTACCCAAAGCAAATGATATGGCAATAACCAGCAGCAGCGCAGGCAGCGCCCATAAAATATTCATTACCCAGCTTAGGGCAGCATCAATCCAGCCGCCAAAATAGCCTGCAATTGCGCCTATGGTTACGCCCAGTAACAGGCTTATAATAACGGCCATTAAACCAACAGCCAATGATATGCGCGCACCTAAAATAAGCCTGCTCAGCATATCGCGACCATAAATGTCTGATCCTAATAAAAAAGTTTTGCGTTGTATCTGGTGGGTTATTATCTGGTTTTTAAACCTGTTATAGGTAGCCTCGCTGTTAGGAAGCGATAAAGCATTTAGCCTTATAGTTGACCCCAGATAAATGGGTTTAATACCGGTAGCTACTTCAAAAATATTGTAGGCTTTACGTTCGGGGGTATCCTCATCGCCTATATATTCATTTACATAGATAGAATCTTTAATAAAGCTGTAGCCGGTTATTGGCACATCGCGGTAAAAGGCGGTTTGCCCAAACAGCATTTTTGTAAACAAATTAACTGTATCAACATGCTCGGGCTTGCGTATATTAAGCATAGTATAGCGGGTGCCGGGCTTTTTTATGCTTAATTGAATGGTCATGTTATTGGCCTGCGGTGTATCATCGGGCATTATTAAGTAACCCAATAGTGCAATAATTATGGCAAGGCCTATAAACACCGCGCCGGTTACAGCAAGTTTATTGCGTTTAAATAAGTTCCAGGTACGTTTTGAGGTAGTAATATCAGCCAAGCAACAGCGGTTTGTTTTTGGCTAAATATCGCCTTTTTAAGCAGTAATACCAAGCTGTAAACTAACAGGAGCTTGCTTAAAATAAAAGATGGTAATTATTTAACCGTACGGCCTTTCCAGTTATATTTTTTGGCGTTACCCAATAAGCCAACATAAACCATATAAATGCAATGTATGGGCGAAAGAATAAACATTAACCAAACAATACTTACCTGTTTGAAAAATAAATTGATGGGTATTAAAAATGCTATTTCAAAAACAACTTTTAGTATGATCTGCAATAAAAACAATTTAAAAAAATATACATCATAAAAGCTTAACAACATGTTTAACACTACTGATAGGTTAAATAGCCATATACAAACACCAAATGCTACAAATTTTTTATCCTTGTATTTTGTTGATTTGGATGCCCACCGCCTGCGTTGCTGCAAAAACTCTTTTAAGGTAGCTTTGGCATGGGTATAAACAACAGCATCCTTTAACTTTAAAAAGCCAATGCTATCAGGATATTTTACGGCAACTTTTTGCATTAGCAATTCATCATCGCCTGATGCCAGGTCGTCTATGCCTTTAAACCCGCCTACCTCATAAAACACATCCTTACGATAGGCAAAGTTGGCGCCATTGCAGGTTGTGGCCCGGCCGTTGCCAATAAAAGCCGCACCAATGCCTATTAAATAGGTAAACTCCAGTCGTTGTAAACGTTCAAATAAACTTTTGTCTTCAAAATACGCAACAGGGGCCGATATCATAACAGGCTGCTCAGCCTCATAATAGCCTGCTATACTGGCAAGCCACTGGTTATTCATACGGCAATCAGCATCGGTAGCGACAATTAATTCGCCGGTTGCCATACCTATAGCCATAGCTATGGCTTTCTTTTTATAGGAGTTTAATGGTTCGGCTTCGTTTAGCTGCAGCAGTTTTACGCCTTTACCAGCATAACTGCTTATAATTTCGGCAGTGCTGTCGGTCGAGTGGTCATCAACAATAATTATTTCGGTTAGGTGCTTGGGATAGCTTTGTGCTAAAATGTCTTCGATAGTAAGATGTATACGTTGAGCCTCATTGCGGGCAGCAATAACTACGGTTACTTTGGTGGTAAAATTAGTCGTGGTTATTTTATTGCGCTTTAGTTTGGCCCATCCGATAATAAGATAAATAACTACCAGCAGATATACGCCGGTAAGCAACAAACAGATAATGCTATGAATTTCTATCAAAGAATTTGAGTTTAAAAATAAATAACGAGCCTAAAATACCGGGAATAATTAAATTAATGAGCCATATTGATGTAAATGCTGCAATTACGGCAATTTGCTGAGTTGTTACATAGGCAAAAATTGTTGCTGCTGCGGTGCTGCGTACAGCTACATCTATCAGATCAAGCGATGGCAGGGCCGACTGGATAAAGAAAACTATAAACACCATTAGTATAACATCAGCAAATGATATGGCCGGTATAAGCAGGTGTATAATAAGGTAATATTGAAATGAAAATATAAAAAAGCGGATGAGGCAAAACAGCATAATGTTTACCAGTTCGGCAAATTTATACCTGCCCATTACATCAAAGAAGCGATGATATTTTTTAAGGAAAGATATTTTATTTAACAACCATACCAGCCACTTGATATTAAAATACAGGACCAAAAACAGGGTTATAAATATTACAGTGGCCGCTGTTAAAAGCATTAGTGTTAATGGTTTAAAATGCTGAAATGTAAATACAAACCATATCAACGCCCCCGAACCTAATACGTTGGTAATTACATTTTGCCCAAATGCGCCCACCGCCATAGCAAACACGCCATGAATACGTTTGCGTGGCGGCAAAAACATTACCCGGCCGCCATATTCGCCTAAGCGATTGGGGGTAAATATGGCCCAGCTTAAACCGCAAAAAACTCCTTCAATAGCCTGCCATAATGATATTGGCGATAGTGTGCGGGTTAAATATTGCCATTTTAAACATTCGGTTATCCAGTTAAGCAGCATTAAAATAACTACAACCACCATGATAACCGTTACATGCGTATGGTTAAGGTTACTAACCAATTGCTGAAACTGTTTAAGGCTGCTGCCTTTAACTAAATATTGATGATATATAAATGTAAATGCTAAAATCAGTAGCCCGATTTTAAAAAGAATAGAAAGTGTTTTTTTAGCGATGGCAGTCAATCAGCAGATTTTTATGCAATGTTACAACTTATATAGGAATTTGTGTTGCGCAGAATAATAGTTTCGGGGTTACTTACAAGCGTTAATTAATATGTTGGTATAATATTTATTATTTAATTTGTGTAAATGAATGTATATACACATACAATAGCTAACCAGATAAAACAGGTGGTACAACGTATTGACCCAACTGCTGTAACTATATTGTATGGCTCGCGCGCTACAGGTAAAGCAAAAAAGGATTCGGACTGGGATGTTTTGGTTTTGGTGGATAAGCCGACAGTTACATTGAAGGATGAATTACTATTCCGGGATGATTTGTATGAGGTCGAATTAGAAATTGGCCAACATATTTCACCGCTCTTTTTTGGTGTGAATGATTGGAATACAAAATTATCTATTACCCCCTTGTATCAATCTGTTCAACGGGAAGGTATTGTGTTATGACTAATAGCAAATCAGAATATATTGCATATCGTATAGAGAAATCATCAGAGGCACTGAAAGATGCCAAACTTTGGCGACAAATGATAGCTGGAATTTGTGTATAAACCGTTTATACTATGCCTGTTTTTATGTGGTATCGGCGTTATTATTGAAAAATAATTTATCTTCATCAACACACAACGGCACACTAAATTTATTTAGTCTGTACTTTGTAAAAACCGGGCCGATAGAAAAATCCCATGGGAAGCTTTGCAAATTTGATGGATTGGCGGCAAAGAGGCGATTATGGCGATATGTTTGATTTTACTAAAGAAACAGTTGAGCCATTGATTAGTCCTGTCGAACAATTTTTGGAGGAAGTTATTAAGCTTTTAAATTAATGGTCAAATAATCAGTAATGGTATCTACACTGAAAAATAATTACAGATTCATTTTCAACCTTGTAAACTAATCTATGTTCAAGATTTATTCGGCGAGACCATAATCCTGCTAAGTTATGCTTTAGGGGTTCTGGCTTGCCATTCCCCTCAAATGGCATACGTTCAATTTCTTTTATTAAAGTATTTATCTTTTTTAGCATAACTTTATCTGTACCTTGCCAGTACAAATAATCCTCCCATGCCTGGTCAAGAAATATGGTCTTCATTCCTCAATCAAAGTTCTTTCCTGGCCCAACCCATTTTCGTAATCTTCAACACTCTTCAATAATCTCGCTGCATTTTTAGGGCTTTTAAGCAGATAAAAAGTTTCTTCCATACTTTCATAATCTGCTTTTGATATTACTACTACATCTTCATTGCCTGCACTGGTAACAATAAGTGGTGTATGGCTATTGCGTACTTTGTCTAAATATGATTTTAGTTGCTGCCTGAATGAGGTGTATGATGTTATTACCATGGCTATAAATGTTTTTATAAAGATAATAAACACTTTAAACATGTACAAGTTTCTGTACATATAATTATTGCAACCCCATCTCCTTTTTCAAAAACTGCCCGGTAAAGCTTTCTTTTACTTTACACAAGCCTTCAGGAGTTCCGGTAAAAAGTATTTTACCACCACCTGATCCGCCTTCGGGGCCAAGATCAATAACATGGTCAACAACTTTTATAACATCGAGGTTATGTTCAATTACTAATACGGTATTGCCTTTATCAACAAGCTGATTGATAACACCCAACAGCACGTTGATATCTTCAAAATGCAGCCCGGTAGTAGGTTCATCTAAAATATAGAAAGTGTTGCCGGTGTCTTTTTTGGATAATTCGGTAGCCAGCTTAACCCTTTGCGCCTCGCCACCTGATAAGGTGGTTGATGCCTGGCCTAAACGGATATAACCCAAACCCACATCAAAAAGCGTCTTAACCTTACGATAGATGGAAGGGATATGCTCAAAAAATGGCACGGCATCTTCAATGCTCATATCCAGCACATCATTAATGGATTTGCCTTTGTAGCGAACTTCCAGTGTTTCGCGGTTATAGCGCCTGCCGCCGCATTCTTCGCAAGGCACCTGTACATCCGGCAAAAAGTTCATTTCAATAACGCGCAGGCCAGCACCTTTACAGGTTTCGCACCTGCCACCTTTTACGTTGAAAGAAAAACGACCGGGTTTATAACCACGTATTCTTGATTCGGGCAAGGCTACAAATAAGTTACGTATATCTGAAAATACCCCGGTGTATGTAGCCGGATTCGACCGTGGTGTACGGCCAATAGGTGTTTGATCAATCTCAATAACCTTATCAATATTTTCCAGCCCTTCGATCTTGCCATAAGGTAACGGCTGTTTTTTGGCGCGGAAGAAATGATGGTTTAATATTGGATATAAAGTCTCAGTTATTAAACTTGATTTGCCACTGCCTGATACACCGGTAATGCCAATTAACTTACCTAATGGGAAATCAACCGATACTTCCTTCAAATTATGTCCGGTAGCTTTTTTAAGCGATAGTTTTTTACCGTTACCTTCACGGCGCTTTTTAGGGATAGCTATTTCGCGCTCGCCATTAATGTAGGACGTGGTAAGGGTATGTTTGCTCATCAGTTGTTTTGGCGTACCTTCGGCAACTACTTCGCCGCCATGCACACCTGCTGCCGGGCCCATGTCAATAACATAGTCGGCTTCCAGTATCATATCCTTATCATGTTCAACCACCAATACGGTATTGCCCAGGTCGCGCAGGTTTTTAAGGGCGTTTATCAAACGTTCGTTATCACGCTGATGCAAACCAATGCTCGGCTCATCCAAAATGTACATTACATTCATTAACTGCGAGCCTATTTGCGTAGCCAGCCTGATGCGCTGTGCCTCACCGCCCGATAAGGTTTTGGCAGTACGGTCGAGCGTTAAATAGCTCAAACCAACATCCAGCAAAAAAACAATACGTGCGCGTATTTCCTTTAATATTTCTTTGGCGATGACGTTCTGACGCTCGGTAAGCCTGTCTTCCAGGTTATCAAACCATTTCTGCAGTTCATTAATATCCATGCAGGCCAGTTCAAAGATATTTTTGCCATCAACCTTAAAGTGCAGGGATTCCTTTTTCAAACGGGCGCCATCACATACCGGGCAGGTACGCAATACACGATAGTTTTCCATATCGTCTATGCCTTCCTCGCCTCGCCGCTCGTTCTGCTCTTCCAGCATACGGATAATGCCTTCAAAATTTATCTGATAGCTTTGTACGTTCCATTTGTTGTATTCAACGGCTACGCTAAGCATTTCGTTGGTACCGTTCAATATAATATCCAGTTTTTCCCTGTCCAGTTTTTCAATCGGTACGGATAATGAGAAATCATACTTTTTAGCCAATGCCTTCAGCACCTGGAATATCCAGGTTTCGCGGTACTCGCCCAGCGGAGCAAGGCCGCCGTTTAATATACTTAATTTAGGGTTGGGGATAACCGATGCTTCGTCAACCTCAAAAATATAACCCAGGCCGTTACATTTTTCGCATGCGCCATATGGCGAGTTAAATGAAAATGTATTAGGTTGCGGCTCATCATAAGATATCCCCGACACCGGGTCCATCAGGTATTTACTAAAGTAAGCCACATTGTTATCCTTATCCGCTATGCGGATGATGCCTTTGGCAATTTTCAAGGCCGCTTGTATAGAAGTGTATAAACGTTTGCTATCCTTTTCGCTCACTACCAGGCGGTCAACCACTATATCAATATCGTGTATTTTATAACGGTCAACCTGCATTTTAGGCTCCACATCCATAATGGCGCCATCTACATAAACCTTTAAATAGCCCTGTTTGCGTATCTGCTCAAAAAGTTCGCGGTAATGGCCCTTGCGTGCCTTTACTACTGGGGCCAGTATATTTACAGGTTGTTCGTTAAACTTTTCGGATATAGTGCGTAGTATCTGCTCCTCGCTCATGCGCTCCATCTTCTCGCCGCTTACGTACGAGTATGCCTCGCCGGTACGGGCAAACAGCAGGCGCATAAAATCGTATATCTCGGTAATGGTACCAACCGTTGAGCGCGGATTTTTACTGGTGGTTTTTTGCTCAATGGCAATAACCGGGCTAAGCCCCGAAACCTTATCAACATCGGGCCGCTCCATACCGCCCATAAACTGGCGCGAGTAGGCCGAAAATGTTTCCATATACCGGCGCTGTCCCTCGGCATAAATGGTATCAAATGCTAACGACGATTTACCGCTGCCACTTAACCCGGTAATAACTACCAGTTGGTTACGCGGAAAAGAAACATCAATATTTTTTAGATTATGTACCCTGGCTCCGTAAACTTCAACATCACTCTGCTCGCCAAGATCAAGGGGTTTTTTATTCATATTTTGAATTAGTGAATTAGTGGGTTTAGCGAATTAGTGCATTGATTGCCAGGCAAAAAAAACTAATTCGCTAAATCACTAATTCGTCATTAATTAACCTTCAAATATACGCAAAAAAAAGTCCGGCTTGCCACTTGGGCCAAGCCGGACTGTAAGTGCTCCGTAAATTTTTAATTATAGGCTACCAGGTCTGTTAACGGTTGGTAGGCATAAAATGCCGGATAACCATGTTTAACGGGTTTGTCTATAATCTCTTTCATTGCTACCAGGTTATACACGTAGCTGCCTGTCTCTTTATTAAGGTGCATTCTAAAATAATTCACCTTTTTTTGCGCTCTCATTGCTTTGGCCAGTTTAATTGAGCCATTGTTATAGGCAGCGGCAGCAAGGGTCCAGCTTTTAAACTCGTCATGCAAATCTTTAATATATCTGCATGCGGCTATAGTGGCCTTACGTATATTTAAACGCTCGTCCTTGCCCTTGTTTACTTTTAACCCATAGGTACGTGCAGTGCCCGGCATAAATTGCCATAAACCTGCGGCGCCTTTTGGCGATATCCCTTCTTTCAAGCCCGATTCGACCAGCGGCAGGTACTTAAAATCATCTGGTATACCATATCGCTTTAAAATAGGTTCAATTACCGGGAACCATTTTTCGGCTTTAACATGCAAAATATTCGATTGGATGTTTTTGTAATCATGTTTTTTCATAATTACCCGCAACTTGCGATTCACTTTCGCATCGTTTTGCGGGAGGGCTTCGTCAGCAAAGCTATAATCATTTGCGGCATCATTAACAGTATAAATATACCGTAGTATCTGATGCGTATTTGTAGTGGTTTTTACCGGTATTTTTTTTGTTTCCGTACTGCAAATGTTAAGCTTAAAAATGACTGCCAGCACCAGGATTACGGAGCACGTAATTAAGTGTTTTTTCATCATTTTTTTTATCTCCATTAAATACACATTTGGTAAAAAATTAATGCAAAGGTACCATACATTGTTCAGATTGTCAAACACTTAACCTGGGCTTAGTGTTTTAAAAAGTTTAAAATAGTTTTAAAATAAGCGTTTAAAGTGCTTTAAACGACGTTTTTGAACCCGGCAAAAAACTTGAAAAACAAAAGCAAAAACCACCAAAAAAGCGTACCTTTGACCCTCACGCTGCGAAAGCGCAAAATAAAAAAGTATGGTATTTAAACGACCAGGTAACAACCGCGACGGCCAATCGGGCAGGGCATCAAACAGGGCCCAAAAGGGTGGTGATAATTCAAAAAAAACATCGCCTTCAAACCGCGGAAATTCCAGCAAAAGATCATCAGATAATTTTGGCGATAAAAAGCCTTATGTCGGCAAACGCGATGGTGATAACCGCAGCAGTTTTTCGGGCGGTTCATCATCCGGTGAAAAAAAGAACTTTGCTCCGCGCAACAAACCGTATACAGGCCGCCCATCAGATAACGACAAAAGCAGCTTTAATGGTGGCGGTTATGGCGATAAAAAAAGCTTTTCGCCGAAAGGCAAGCCTTACAGTGGCAGACCAACCGGCGATGATCGTCCTTCACGGAGCGGCGATAGCCATCGCGGCAGCAAAGAGCCTTTAGAATCAAAAAGGGGCTATACAAAAAGGCCCGAGACCACATCTGAGAGGCCGAAAAGAAGCTTTGGCAGTACCTCCCCGCGTGAGGTTGGTTTTAAAAAGCGCGAGTTCAGCTCGGCTGATAAGCCTTATGCACGCAAGGAAAAACCAAAGTTTGACAGACCAGAAAGGAAAACGCCTGCTAAAACACTTCGCCCTAAAAAATCAACCGCAAAGGATGATGATTTGATAAGGCTTAACCGCTACATTGCTAATGCAGGTATATGTTCGCGCCGTAAGGCTGATGAGCTGATTATGGCTGGTGTGATAACTGTTAATGGCGAAGTAATAACCGAACTGGGCAGCAAAATTGATCCCATAAAAGACGAGATACGCTATAACGGCGAAACCTTGAAGCGCGAAAAAATGGTTTACGTGCTTTTAAACAAACCTAAAGATTATATAACAACAACTGACGACCCGCAGGAGCGCCGTACCGTAATGCACCTGGTTGAAAAAGCCAGTCGCGAACGGATTTATCCTATTGGCCGTTTAGACAGAAATACTACAGGCTTATTACTCATGACCAACGACGGTGACCTGGCCGATAAGCTTTCGCACCCGCGTAGTAACGTAGTTAAGTTATACCAGGTAGAACTAAGCAAAAGCTTAACCCAGGGCGATCTGAACAAAATTCAGTTTGGATTGGAACTGGAGGACGGGCTGATAAAACCCGACGCGGTATCTTATGTAGCCGGAGCATCCAAACGCGAAGTAGGCATACAGATACATAGCGGCAAAAACCGTATTGTACGCCGTATATTTGAGCATCTGGGCTATGAGGTTGTAAAACTTGACCGCGTGGTATATGCGGGCTTAACCAAAAAGGACCTGCCCCGCGGCCGCTGGCGCTATCTGGACGAAAAGGAAATTATTCAGCTTAAACATCTTACAAAATAAATTTACTAATTGATGCGTTAAGGAAGATATTTTAAAATCCTAAACTTAACCTGTCATGAATTTAAACCGTACCGGTGTTTTAGTTTTAGCAATAGTTATTGCGCCAATTTTTTTAAAAGCTCAATCAAATACTTTTATTGGGAAGGCTGTTGACGCTAATAGTAATAATGGTATTCCCTATGTATCTGTTGGTATTAAGGGTAAGCCATTTGGTACTATTACCGATTCGGTTGGGCAGTTTAAATTATTACTTGACCCATCAGCCGTTGATAATTCAGACACGTTAATATTTTCGCACATTGGATATAATGCTGTAAAAAAGCGGGCGAGCGAGCTAAAACCAGCCGGAAATCTGATTTCAATGCAGCAAAGTTCTGTTATTCTTAATGAAGTAAAAATAAGTCCGCAAAAAGAGAAAACAGAAGTTTATGGACGCACTCCCGGCACCATGTTTTTAACACCCAGAGCGTATTCATCAATACCAAGAATAAGTGATGTAAGCGGACGCGAGCAGGCTACCGTGCTTGATATTGATAAAAATATTTTATTAAATGAGATTAACTTTTGGCTGGTACGTAATAATTATAAAAAAGTAAAGTATCGCGTTAACTTTTATTCTGTTAAAAATGATGTACCTGATCAGCTTATACCTCATGAGGATATTATTTTTGAAACACAGGATACACAGGGCTGGAAAAATATCAACCTAGATAAATATAATATACACTTAAAAGGATATAAAAGCGTTGCTGTATCATTGCAATTAATTGAAGCAACGCTTGCACCAAATGATACTGCTAAAACCTCATTTTTAATTCCATCTTATCCATCGCCATTCAAAAAAAGTTATTTCCGCGAAAAAAGCGAGAGTAACTGGATGCCCGTTAAATCATCATATTTGTATGTTAATATTCAGGCATATAAAGTAAAGGAATAAGAAACCGGTATTAGTTTAACGTGATTGCTTAATCATTTTAAATAGCAGGTATTTAAAACAGCACGTTTTCATTTGTTAATTTTACAACAAGGTATCAATACTACTATTATGAAAGCTCTTCTTTATATTATACTATTGGTTTTCCCTGCTATAATTTTTGCTCAAAAGAAGCCTGTCAAAACTTTTGACCTGCTGATAGGTACACATGCCAAAGATGGCAGCAAGGGTATTTATGCTTACCGTTTTTATGCAGAATCGGGTAATCTGGCTTACCTAAGCCAGATAGATGATGTAGAAAATGCATCATACTTATGTGTAAGTCCTGATAGCAAATTTATATATGCTGTAAACAATAGTGAAAAGAATAGTATGGTGAGTGCGTTTAAATTTGATAAGGTAAATGGCAAAATTGAATTTATTAATAAGCAGCCTGTTGGGGATGCTCCGGCGCATATTATTATTGATAAGGAGCAGAAAAATATTTTTGTATCCAACTACGGTTCAGGTAGTTTAATGGTATTGCCTGTTAATAAAGATGGCTCATTAGGCGTGACAGCCCAAACCATACAGAATGCAGGCAGTAGTATTAATGAAGAGCGACAGGCAAGCCCGCATGTGTACTCAACTATCTTATCGCCTGATGAGAAGCATTTATTTTATGCCGATCCGGGTACTGATAAAATAAATATTTATCGGTACCGCTCATCAAAAACCCCATCGCTTACACCCGAAGAACCTTCATTTGTTAGCGTTACACCGGGCAATGGCCCAAGTCACATGGATTTTTCGGCGGATGGCAAATATTTGTATGTGGTGCAGGGAATGACGGCCGAAATAACGGTTTACAAAGTAGATGGAAGTAAACTAAACTCTATACAAACCCTGCCTATGGCCGATGCTAACTTTAAAGGCAAATTAGAAGGAGGAGATATACATGTATCGCCTAACGGGCAATATCTGTATGCTTCAAATCATGGTAATGGGGATGAAATATGTATTTATATGATAAACCCTGCCGATGGTAAACTTACTTTTTTGGAGCGGGATGGCACTATGGGTCAATCGCCCCGCAGCTTTGTTATTGATAACGATGCCAAGCATGTAATTATAGCCAATCAAAATAGTAATAGCATCAATGTGATGGCTATTGATCAAAAAACCGGCAGGCTGTATCCTACCCGTAACCGTATTACTGATATTAACGCACCGGTATGCGTGAAGTTGGTAGCAGTGGAATAGTTTGCGGTTGGCAGTTTTGAGTTTGCTTTTTATTGTCATGCCGAGGAACGAAGCATCTCATGCCCTTTACAATATCCCGGGTGCCTATCGATTGAATAAGATTCTTCGCTATGGCTCAGAATGACAGGTTTTTTTTTGTCATGCTGAGGAACGAAGCATCTTATCCTCTTTACATTAGCCGCGGTGCCTATCGATTGAATAAGATTCTTCGCTACCGCTCAGAATGACGGGATAATTTATATATTATAATACTGCAACTATCTTTTCTTACTAAAAGCATAAACCACATACCCGGTTTTGCCGCCGTATTCAACCGGCAAGCGTAGGGTCATGGCATTGCCATCGTTGCTATCAACTAATAAGCTGTAACCTTCGGTAACTTTTCGGGGTGCATCGCCCTGATATATTTTTTTAAACTGAAATGAGCTGTTGCCCGACGCTTTATCATTAACAATAGACCAAAAAATGGTTTGCGATGTGCCACTGTTTAAAGTATACCGGCCATTGCCGCTATTGGTTAGTTCCCATATACTGCCTGTAAATGCATCAGGAGGTGCCTGGTCAAATATGGCTTGCACAGATCCACGCACCAAACCTTCGTAAGTAATATTATTTAATGTCCAGGTGCCTACAAAGCGGGCCCTTGTTGCGCCGGTAGCGGCAGCAGGCAAATTTTTTATGCCCGAGCAGGCCGAAAATATTGTGGCAATAGCTAAAACACACAGCAATAGCTTAAATATTTTTTTCATGATATGTATTATTTTATGGTAATAATACATAAACCTTGCCAATATGTTTGAATTATAATGAAGGGTATTATTTCCTCCCTACGGGAGGGGTGCGGCTGGAATGTGAAGTAGCGGGAAGGAGTTAACCGCTTTAATATCCCTCCCTACACCCTCCCGTTGGGAGGGGATCGCACAAGTCTACTCCTTTTATTCACCAAATACTTACAACGCATTGGCTTTACTTTTTTCAATTACCTCGGTATAGTAATTTTCATATAAAGGGAGTATACGCGCAAGGTCAAATTCATGGGCGCGGGCAAGCGCGTTTTCTTTAAATTTTGCCAAGCGTGTTTCGTCTTCCAAAATATAGATGGCTTTTTCGGCCATACCGTCCACATCACCTATATCTTTTAAAAATCCGGTAACGCCATCAACATTTAACTCGGGCAGGCCGCCTGCGTTTGAGCTTATAACCGGCACTTTGCAAGCCATAGCCTCTAATGCTGCCAAACCAAAACTTTCTGATTGCGATGGCATTAAAAACAGATCAGATACCGACAGTATTTCTTCAATAGCGTCCTGCTTGCCTAAAAAGCGGGTATGGTCGCCTACGCCCAGGTCGCGGCAAAGCTGCTCGCATTCAGTGCGTTCGCCGCCATCGCCAACCATTAATAATTTTGAAGGTATTTTTTCACGTACTTTGGCAAATATGCGCACCACATCTTCGGTACGCTTTACCTTGCGAAAGTTTGAGGTATGTATCAGTATTTTTTCACCTTCGGGAGCAATGGCTTTTTTAAAATGATCTTTTGCTTTAAGGCTAAAGCGGGTAAGATCAATAAAGTTGGGTATTACCCTGATGTCATTCTCAATCTCAAAAAATTCATAGGTATCGCGCTTCAAATGTTCGGAAACTGCCGTTACCCCGTCTGATTTATTGATAGAAAAAGTTACTACCGGTTTATAAGTACGATCCTTGCCTACCAGCGTAATATCAGTACCGTGCAGGGTAGTAACAACTGGTATATAAATGCCGTAAGTAAGCAATATCTGCTTGGCCATAAACGCTGCCGAAGCATGCGGAATAGCATAATGCACATGCAGAATATCCAGTTTTTCAAACCTAACCACATCAACTAAACGGCTGGCTAATGCCAGTTCGTAAGGAGGATAGTCAAACAAAGGATATTTTGATACCGATACCTCGTGATAAAACAAATTTTCAGAAAAAAAATCCAGGCGGGCAGGTTGGTTA
This sequence comes from Mucilaginibacter sp., assembly GCA_025929405.1. GTDB lineage: Bacteria > Bacteroidota > Bacteroidia > Sphingobacteriales > Sphingobacteriaceae > Mucilaginibacter. The sequence goes on from JAICMD010000020.1 coordinate 18,482, forward strand.
TATGTAATAAAATGAACCTGGTGACCATTGTCGGCAAGGGCCTTGCCTAACTCGGTGGCAACAACCCCGCTTCCGCCAAAGGTTGGATAACAAACTATTCCAATTTTCATTTACAAGTTGTTGTGTGGCAGGTAGTACAATACCTGGTTTTTTTTTGTGATACAAGTTTAACAGCATTTTATGTGAATAGTGTTAACGTGGTGTAATATTAGACTAAGATTTTTTAAGATTGAGGATTGCAGGATTATAATTTAATGATTTTGAGTAATAAACACATCATAACTTGATAATGCTATATTTGCCGCATAGCAGTTATGAACAAAAAAATACAGGTTTGCCTGACACCGGCACTTTTGCCGCTTTATAATATTGAGGATTTTGTAGTTGTTGTAATAGATATTTTTAGGGCAACCACTTCTATTTGTTATGGCATTGAAAACGGAGCCAAAGCTATTATACCCGTAGCACATGTAGAAGAGTGCGCGGCTTACCGGAATATTGAATGCGATTACCTGCTGGCAGCCGAACGTGATGGCGAAATAGTTGCGGGGTTTGATTTTGGCAACTCGCCTTTTTCATATACTGCTGATAAGGTGGCCGGGAAAACCATTGTACTAACTACTACTAACGGTACGCATGCCCTGCACCTTTCACGTAAGGCTAAGAAAATTGTTATTGGTTCGTTTTTAAATTTAACGGCTATCAGCAACTGGTTGAAGAATCAGCACGAAAATATTTTGCTGGTATGTTCGGGGTGGAAAAACAACTTTAACCTGGAAGATACCCTTTTTGCCGGTGCGCTGGTTGAGCGATTAAAAAGTGAGGGCTTTAGGCCCGATGACCCTGCCATAGCAGCCAACGACCTATATAACCTTGCAAAAAACGATCTCGATGGCTATCTTAAAAAAACATCGCACAGCGAACGTCTTAAAAAGCTGGGCATTGAGCGCGATATAGCTTTTTGTTTAAATGTTGATACTACAACTGCCATTCCTGTTTTAGAAGGGGATATGCTGGTGAAGTTATAGTATTTAACTGTAAGACTTTACACTGTAAAGACTTACGAAGTTTTTAAAACTTCGTAAGTCTGATAAATATGTTATCAGGATATTACGCCAGTTCTATCTTCGGGCCTTTTTTAACATTTACTGGTTGCGGTACTTTTACATAATAACCTGTGCCGTCATAAACCCTTTTGCGGGGATGCGTTTTACAGGCATCGCTGCAGCAGCCATCCATAGCTGTGCCGCATTCATTACATTGTGTAAAATGCTCGTTGCACTCTGGATTGGCGCAGTTTATCATTTTGTCGGTTACTTTACCGCAGTTGTAGCAGGTTGAAATTACTTCGGGGTTTACCGTATTAACATCAACAGCCAAACGGTTATCAAACACATAACATTTGCCGTCAAAATCTTGTCCGCCTGCTTCTTTACCATATTTAATAATGCCGCCATGCAACTGGTAAACATCCTTAAAACCTTCATGCAGCAACAGCGCCGATGCTTTTTCGCACTTAATGCCGCCGGTGCAATAAGTAATAACTTTTTTATCTTTATACTGTGCCAGCTCATTTATCATGGCCGGGAAATCGCGGAAATTTTCAATATCAAGCGTAACGGCATTTTTAAATTTGCCCAGGTTATGCTCGTAGTTTGAGCGTACATCCAGTATTACTACGTCTTCTTCGTCTTTTATGGCCAAAAACTCTTTTGGCTCCAGATGCTTGCCTGTTTGTTTTTGCGGGTTGATGATGTTAGGGTCGCGCAGACCGGAGTGTACAATTTCATCTTTATAACGCACATGCATTTTTACAAATGATGGCGTATCAACTTCATCAACTTTAAAATCAATGCTTGCAAAACGCGGGTCGGCATGTAAGGTGTCCATATAGGTTTTGCAAGCCTGGGGTGTGCCCGATACGGTGCCGTTTAATCCTTCGTTGGCTACAATAACGCGCCCGGTAAGGTTTAAGCTTTTACAGAATTTTAAATGGTCGGCAGCATACTGCTCCGCATCCGCTATTGTTGAATAACAATAGTAAAGTAGGGTATTGTATTTCATAACTACATTGATACCGCTGCAAACGGTGTTAAATGATTTTATTCAAAGGTAAGGTTTTTAGTCGGAAAGTCGGAAAGTCCGCATAAGTCCGAAAGTTGTAATTAGTTTGCCAATAAATTCTTCCGGACTTCCCGACTTTCTGACTAACCTACCTCAACCCGTAAAATATCCTGAAGCCTTGCAGATATCGTTGGTTACCGGCATAAGATACACCGTAATCAATACGGAATATAAGGCGTTGCAGGCCTACATAAAACTCGGAGTAGTTGTTGTTATTGCGTTCGGTAAGGTAATTAGCGCCAATTATTTCTTCCAGTTTTAGCTTACGCAAAAAGGGCACACGCCTTAGTATCGACCCGGAAAAATTATGCTGTATATGTGCTTCTACATATTCGTTGTTGGCGCTGTAGGTATAAAACGGCAAAAAATGGAAGCTGCCCACATAGGTAGGGTCAAACGTGGTACCCTGGTTACCTAAAAAGTGGTTATAATCCATATAATACAGCACATTGTGGTTAAAGAACTTTCCGGCTGAGATTTTAAAAGACGAATAGCCCGATAAACCGATGGTAATTTTATTCTGTGATATATCAACCGAAGCAAAGTCATAATCAACATCCGAACCCAATGCATTATGAATACCCTTGCGATAATTAAATGTTACAGTAGGATATTTTGATGGTAAAAACACCTTTCCGGTTGGGCGGGTAATGTATTGCTGATCAAAGGTAAATTTAACAGATGTACTAAAAGTAAGCGCCTGATGAGTAGGGAACAGTATTGATCTGTCGTTGGGCGGAGCCTGTGGCATTAACGGGTTGTTTGAGGTATAATCTTTCTCCTTGTTATCAAAAATGTGGTTATAGGAATTATTAAACAACTGTGTACGGGTTGAATAAGATAAATTGGCTTTCCATAATATACCATTAGCCAACTCGCGCTGATAGCCTACATCGCCAAACTGCGACCGATAATATTTTACATAGTTATTTTCGTACAAAAGCGTACTTAACGTGTTAAAGTATAATGACCGTGTGCCTACGTTGTTCAGATCGAGTACATCGCTGCCAAAACCAAGCGAAAACTGGCCCATGTGATCAGGGTCGTAAGTATAGGTCGACCGTATGTTTGCGCTGAATAGTTTATTGGCTAAGCCATACCTTAAAGCAGGAGTAATGCTAAAGGTTCTGAAATCATCATAAGTTTTTGAGTAGCGTGCCTTTAAATTTGCGCCCCATCCTTCAACAGTGTTGTAAT